>JAFGFK010000454.1 GCA_016931135.1 Candidatus Sumerlaeota bacterium
AGAAACAGATTTCCGGTTAAGGCTCCTGCAGAGGCTTTTATCGTAAGAGAATTATTTGTTCCTGTATAGAACACATCGGTACGATTTTCCTGATCGATTCCGACAGGAGGCGTATAGGGATAATCACGCCAGGAGGTATACCATTTCTGTGAAGATTCCCGAGGTGACGGGGGATATATATAACCCGTTTCAATTACAGAAACGCTTGGCTTTAATTCATCAGCAGTATTATCGATTTTTCCGGACAATTTTAATTTCATGTAGGTATTTTTGTAGCGATCCGGAAGATTCACGACTTGAATCAATTCCGAGCCATTAGATAAATGGCAACTTACAACGCCGTCTAAAAATGTGGAGCAATCCAAACGGGTATTCGTTTGATTGACATCCCAATAAGGAACAGGCGTTGAAGTAGCATTGATGTCCTTGAATTGATTTTCAGAAAAATCGCCGTTTTTCACAGCATTCTCTATAGGGATCGGAACAGAAACAGGATATACAGGTTGGGCAATATTCAATCCTTGTTGGAATATAAAGGGGATCCGATAACAATGGACGCCTTCCGAAAACGCGGATCCGTGACAATTACTACGGAAGAAGAACTTATCGTTGAAGTCCGGCTCTTGAGGTTTTTCAAGCATGCATAATGTAACGCATTCATTATCGCATAATATAGGAACCGGATCTATGAATAACTTCTTACACTTTTCAAATAGCGTGATAATAGGATAAAAACCATATTCCTTATCACCAATATAATCCCATCCCGGTGTCGCCCAATCATAATCCCAATAATGTTCGAATTTCTCATAAGTTTTTAATGGATTATTTTCATAATCACCAGATTCTTGAGATCCCTCTATCAGGTGATATAAAAGACAGGATTGTATCATTAAGGCATTCATTTTTAGATTGGCAAAGTATTTCAATCTGGACACGGCGTCCGGTTCATTGGGATAGGGAGTTGGGGTGGTTGTGGGAGTAACCAGATTTGTATATTGGAGCCCCCATTTACCGTCAACGCCGGAGACTTCCTCGAACCACTTTTCCCTATTTCCACTACCAATATTAAAGCGCAGGCCCCTTATTTTAGTAAACGGCCAATCCAGAATACAGGATCCTTGTATCGCGCCATTGGTATTTTGATTAATGAGTTGCCGGAGCGTTTGGGCTCCATAAAAACGGGCTTTGGGCGTGGTTCCAGCAATAACATAATTTATACATCCATTATCGTCGTAAGAATATAAAAGATACATTTCTTCCTTCTGCCAATCCAGAAGGGATTTTAAAGATCTAATAAAATAAACATCTTCATTGGCTGGCATCAATGATTTTGCGGTATAAAAAGGTTCAATTGGTATTTCGCCTTCTAAATAAGAGAGCTCGGGATTGATTAGTATAATATTGGATTGTCCCCCAGAGGAAGCGTTTGCAGCTTGGTAATGATCTTCCATATAAGGATAGAGCAAATCAAGATCGCCCTTTAATTGATTAAAGGATTCATAATCATCTGAATCTTCAATCGGTTCTGAATATTGAAAGTAAATATAATGGGATTGTCCCGGAGAATGTGGTAAATTTGGCGCAATTTGAAAATCCACACATTGAGGCCATGGAATGAGAAGAATGTCATTGGTTTTGACCACGACAGGATCCTTTTCGTAAATATTCTCCTGAGAACCGCCGCATGAGGTGGTTGTATGTTTTGCCGCAATATTAAAGGCAAAGATATCGGCATTCTCTGATGCAAGATCGAATGTATAGACACCCCATGTCCCCGAAAGGGGAATATTGGATTCATAGGATCCATTGTTATCTCGATCAATATAGAGATTTATACTTTCAATATCGCTCGAATCGCACGGGATTTCCAGATTCCAATAAAGGTCGATCTTTTTTTCCGGAGAATTCCACTGCGCTTTGGTAATTTGGGAAAGCGGTTTTCCCGTATAATCAATTGTAGCAACATATTCCAGACTGATATTCCCATTGTTATCCTCAAAAACGGCGGTTATTTTCTTCTCTCCACAACATCCGGTTAATATGATATTGTCGTAAATTCCTCCTGTACCGCTTACGATTGTTGGTTGATTTGTTTGTAAGTCAACCAATAAAGGAAGTTTCACGAGAGATCCATCTTCCCACGCTTCAAAGTCACCATCTAAATACACGGTTGCATTGGTCGGATCCGCAACCGATATGGAAAGACTGATCGTTCTATTCTCCGTACTCTGATCTCCGTTGTTAATTAGAATTTCCGCTTTGTGCTTTCTTGCAAGAACGAGGGAACCATATCCGGGATCATCTTTCCGTGGATAATTTTCCGCCCAGGCGACAACGCCGTTCTTAAAAAATGTATCCCCGAACTGATGACTGATCGATGGATAATTGGAGTTCCTGTTGGAATTTACTTGCACCGGAGCGGTGAAGGATTCCCCCGCCTTTCCCTTTGTCATACGAAGAGTCGGCCTGACTGTCTCGTCATATCCCTGATAAACAACATAAAGATATTCATCTGAATCGGTCCAAGCCTTTGCGTTGCCATTAAGCCTTCCGCTCGATACAATATTTACGGTATTCCAAGTTGAACCATTATAATATTTTGCCTTGATATTTTCCCCCAAGGTATAAATCACCCAGATATTCCCAGCCGCGTCCTCGACAATATCTGTGGGAGACGCCGCGGAATATTCAAGGACATATTGATCGATACCCGCCACAGTCTTGTCTGGATTAAACCGACTGACGCGAAGGCTGCCCCAGGATTCTTCCCAAGCCACCCATACGTATCCCAGGGAATCGGCAAGAGTTTTTACTGGATGTATGTAAAAATAAGTAATATCCCTTACCAAAGTGGGGGACGGATCCGCAGAACTTAAATTTGATTTACATAGATAAATTTTTCTATCTGTAGTATTATGAAAATAAGCGTCATAAAAATAATTATTTAAAGGATTTAATGTCGCCTCTCCCCAGTTATAAAAACTATATTGATTACAAAAGGCTTTTTTCGTTTCCCAAGAGCTTCCATTATGAGGCCATGCCCAGATCTTTTCATTAGCCTCATAATAACTCACAAAAAGATTCATCTTATCATTGGATGGATCATATAATAAGTTATGCACCCTGTAATTTTCATTGGGATCGGAGTTTAATTGCTCCGTTTTCCATAAATTCCCGTTTTTATGCGATGCCATACAATATTCGCCATTGACAGAGTTCAATTCCGACCAGGCAACATAGGGAATGTCTTTTTCATAATCATATTCCGCGCTTGTATAATATTTATAACGCTCCATGTTCTCCAGATCGTATTCATAATTTTGTCCATTAATAGTGACATTGCTGAGGAGTTCTATGGGACCGAATGTGGGGTCAACGAAATCCCGCAAGGTGAGATTAATGGTATCATAATTTGAATATGGAGGCGATTGGGAATCAGAAACAGTAACCCTGATTGTCACAGTGTAAGGGAGAGGAGAAGGATTACTCGGCGCTTTAAAGAGACATTTCGGTAAATTGGGATCTTCTTCAAATTCGCCTGTTCCACTATCAAGACTCCAATCATACGTGTAATTTCCATATCCGCCGGATGCCTGGGCTTCCAGATAGTAATATCCCCCTGTTTCCATCAAATCATCATAGGGAAGGGTAACGGTAATTGGAAGGGGCGTTGGCGTCGGGGTTACTTTGGGATCATCGCCCCCCGCATAACATAGGGTGATTTGAAGTACGATTACACAAACGGCAAGAATTATCTTTTTTGTCATGGTTTTCTTCCTTTATTTTGAAATCTTTGTAATTTACTTTTCAGGGATACATCTTCTTCATGGTTTTCTTCCACTCTTCCGCTTCCTGATTCCGTCCGAATCTTTCCGATAGGGTGATCAGCCACACCAGGCTGTGTTTTTTCAAATCCGGGATGGCCTTCCAGTTATCATTGGGCCCCAGGGGCAATGCAAGAACTTCCTTCAGGTTCCGGGCTGCCGCATCATAATCAGAATCATTCTTATTTGCATAAGCAAGCCCTAAAAATATTCTGCATGTGGCAATGATTTTGAGCGGCATATCCTGTTGCGTTTCCAGCATTGCCTCTCCCTCCGTTATACAATTACTATAGTTATCCTCGTAATACCATGCTTCCATGTGCATTTGTTTAATCGTGGCGCGGATTCTCACATTGGATTCCGGGACTTCCTCAAGCGCATTTTCCATGAATATTCGCGCCTCTTCAAGAGTTCCCTTTGCGCTGCGCGCCAGTTCCATCATAAGACCGCTGATCTGCAACAGGGATTCCGCCTTTTGCTGGGGATCTTCCGCCATTTGATATATCTCCTTAAATGCCCTGTAAGCCTTGATGCGTTCCTTCTTAGAATAAATGATATTGGAAGCCCTTAACATGGCTTCGATACGCGCCTCAGGAGAGGCTTTCACTTTTCCCTCCGCGATTTCCTGAAATATCTGTTGAGCGGTTTCCTTGTCCTTTTCCCTGCATTTCAGGTAGGCAAGCCTCATGGTCAGCCATCCCTTTTTCGGATCATCACTCGAACATGTTTGAATCTTGTTTATAACCGCTTCCCGGATTTGATCTGTTGCTCCGTCTTTGATCAAGTTGTTGATTTGTTCAATCTCCGGATCCTTCATATTCAATATACAGGGCGTTAACGATCCCTCTCCTTCAGCCACATTGAAAACCTTGGATTTTGGACCTTTGGTTTTGGCGCATTCAATTTTCCCCCGCGAATTTTCCTTTTTCTCGATCCTGGGATTGGTTATCCCGCTTTCTTTCAAATCATCAAGAGAGAGACGGGCATCCATATAAAAGAGAAATTCGCCGTATCGCGCTTCCCAGAGTTCTTTTTCATGAACCAGTACAAGGGGAGAAAGGTTGATTTGTTCGATGGAAGATATAAATACATTTGCCTCGTTCTCGGTTGCGAATTCCCCCAGTTTTATATAGTATATATGGGGAGATGGAGATTTGGCAAAGGCAGGCGCACTGGCAACGAATATCAAAAATATCCATACATAACAAACTTTTTTCATTATTTATTTCCTCCCGTTTTTTTCTTTTGAAAAAGAAGTAAATCTATAAAATTGACCACTCTTTTATGACCATAATGTACCTTTTGTCAATAAAAATATTATAAATACTGAAAAAACATATATAGTGGATAAAATAGAGATAAGACTGCTATGTCGGTAGATCTGGAAAA
>JAFGFK010000455.1 GCA_016931135.1 Candidatus Sumerlaeota bacterium
AGAAACGCGGAATTGAAGTTTATTGTTCCCTTTATTCATGAGGCGGATTTCATTTTTAACGGCTCTCTTCCTTATGAACTGCCGGTTCACAAGAAATACCTGTGGCGTTTCCTCGAACAGATTCACCAGGCTTACAAGGACGATCCAAAACGTTATGACGCTTCCATCCGCGCCAGGAGAATCTATGAACTCCTGAGTTATATCACGGCGATCGATGACGACAGCTGCATACCCCGTAAATCCCTGATGAGGGAATATATCGGGGGGAGCGAGTACAAATATTGAAGTTTGAAGTGAAAAGTTTGAAGTATGGAATTTTAATAGGGGGAGTTTGAAATGCAGACCGCTCTTTTGGCTATTGGCAGCGCCGTTTTTTATATCGTGGCGTATAATACGTATGGACGCTGGCTGGCTCGTAAGATTTTTCAGTTGGATCCGACCCGTAAAACGCCTTCGGAAGAACAGGAAGATGGCGTGGATTATGTTCCATCCAAACCTGCGATTGTTTTTGGGCATCACTTTGTTTCCATAGCGGGAACAGGACCCATTGTCGGACCTGCCATTGCGGTTATCTGGGGGTGGCTGCCCGCTCTTTTATGGACGCTTTTGGGTTCCGTTTTCATGGGGGCGGTTCATGACTTCGGGTCTCTTGTCGTTTCGCTCAGGAACAGGGGGCGCTCCATTGCGGATTTATGCGGTTCGACTATCAATGCCAGGGTTCGCGCCCTGTTTCATACGATCATTTTCTTCGAAATCTGGATTGTTCTGGCGGTTTTCTGCCTTGTGATCGCCAGCGTTTTCAGTATGTATCCATCAGCCGTGTTCCCTGTATGGATCCAAATCCCGATTGCTTTCGTTATTGGTAAAATCGCAAGGAAAAAGGGCGTTTCCATGACGATTCCCGCCTTGATCGCCCTTTTTCTCATGTTTGTTTCGATTTTTATCGGAGTCAAATATCCGGAACTGCAACCAGTCTTTGGAGGAAAAACTTTTTCACCCGTTCTGATCTGGACAGTTATTCTCCTTGCTTACTGCTTCATTGTCTCTACCCTTCCGGTTCAAACGCTTCTTCAACCCAGGGATTACGTCAATGCCCTGCAGCTGGTTGCGCTGCTTGCCCTTTTATTCTTCGGAATCATCATTGTAAACCCCGTAATTGTGGCGCCTGCGGTACAATTGAAACCTCAGGGCGCGCCTTCCTTGTTTCCGTTTCTTTTCATTACTATCGCCTGCGGCGCTATTTCGGGATTTCACTCGATTGTATCCAGCGGCGTTTCCTCGAAACAGGTTTCCAATGAAAAACACGCCCTTCCCATAGGTTACGGTTCCATGCTTCTTGAAGGATATCTTACCGTGCTGGTGATCATAGCCGTAACGGCGGGAATAGGGATTTATTATAAGACGCCGAAAGGAGGCGTTTTAAACGGCGTTGCCGCCTGGCAAACCCATTTTTCATCCTGGGGGGCGGCGGATACCCTGGGGAAAAAAGTGGGAGGCTTTGTAGAGGGAGGGGCGAATATCCTCCAGGCGTTTCATATTCCAAGGTCTTTTGCCGTTGCCCTTCTTGGCGTGTTTGTTACTTCGTTTGCCAGCACCACGCTCGATTCCGCAACCCGCCTGCAGCGGTATGTCATAACCGAGTTCGGAGAAGCAGCTGGCGTAAATGTCTTGAAAAACCGTTATGTTGCCACAGGGATAGCCGTCTTAACCGCCCTTATCCTTGCCTTGTGGGATATCCGATGTCCTGAAGGATGGAATTTCAAGGGCTGCGGCAAAGGGGGGCTGATGCTCTGGCCCCTGTTCGGCGCCGTGAATCAACTCCTCGGAGGACTTGCCCTCATGGTCGTTTCCGTATGGCTGTATCGAAAGAAAAAACCTGTGTGGATTACGCTTATCCCCATGATCTTCATGATCGTCATGACGGGCTGGGCAATGATTGTCAATATCAGGGATTTTTACGGAACTCCGGGGCAAATCCATCTGTTCTGGATCGGTCTGATTGTTTTTGCCCTGGAAATCTGGATGATATTGGAAACCCTGATGATTTTCTTCAAGCCCGCAATCAAGGCTGGCGCATGAATCTTGAATTGTCAAAGAATCCGAAGGAAAAGGCGGCGCTCCGGATCATCCGCAAGCTGAAGAAATCCGGATACAAGGCTTATTTTGTCGGAGGATGCATCAGAAATAAAATATTGAATCTCCCCCTGGAGGACATCGACATTGCAACCAACGCCCTTCCCGATGTCCTCATGAGCCTTTTCCCCCGCACGCTGAGCGTGGGCGCGCATTTCGGCGTCATCCTGGTTCTTGACAAGGATATCGCCACCGAGGTAGCCACGTTTCGAAGCGACGGGATTTACCTCGACAACAGGCATCCGAGCGAAGTGCATTTTTCCGATCCCCAAAAAGACGCCATGCGCCGCGATTTCACCATCAACGCCCTTTTCTGGGATCCGACCACCGGGGAACTCCTGGATTTTGTCCACGGACAAAAAGACATCGAGAAAAAGATTGTCCGCTGTATTGGCAAGCCCGAAGATCGTTTCATGGAGGACGCCCTGAGGCTTCTTCGCGCCGTTCGCTTTGCCGCGCGTTTCCAGTTTCGAATCGAGGAGAAAACATGGAATGCCATGAAGAGGCGTTCTCATCTGATTCAACAGATCAGCGCTGATCGCATCCGTGAGGAACTCATCAAGATATTGACAGGACCAAACCGCGGCGCCTCGCTCGATCTTCTGGAGCGGTCCGGTCTGCTCGCGAAAATTCTCCCCGAGGCGCAGGCTTTGAAAGGAGTCAGGCAACCTGAAGCCTTTCATCCGGAAGGAGATTGCTTCGAGCATACCAGGCTGGCGCTGGAATGGCTCAGGAATCCAACGCCAACTCTTGCCTTCGGCTGCCTGCTGCACGATATCGGCAAACCTCCCACATACACGGAAACAGATCGTATCCGTTTCAACGGACATTGCAAGGTGGGGGAAAAAATGGCGGGTCAGATTTGCCGGAGGCTCAAATTCTCCAATGCGGACCGCACGGCAATCATGGATCTCGTGGCGCGCCACATGCATTTTGTCTCCGTTCCGGAGATGAAAACCGGCACGCTCAGGAGATTTCTTTCCCATCCCAACATTATGGAAGACCTGGAGCTCCATCGCGCCGATTGCCTTGCCAGCCACGGGGACTTCTCCAATTATACGTTCTGTATGGAAAAGATAAGAGAATTTCATTCCGAAAAAAAGGAGTTCATCCCGCCGCCTCTCCTTACGGGAGAGGATTTGAAAAAAGAAGGCTACAAGCCCGGACCCCTTTTTAAAAAAATCCTGAATCGTATTCAGGAGGCGCAACTCGAAGGGGAAATCGATACCAGGGAAAAGGCGCTGGAATTGGTTAAAAGAGAATTCCCTTTATAGATTTTGGATTTTGGAATTTGTAATACAGAATAGGATTGACGACATTTTGCGGTATAAGTATATCAAGGTTCATGTTTGAACATGATTTAATAATACGGATTCGTCAATTTGTTCTCAGGATAATAAGACTTTGTGAATCGCTTCCCAAAGGTCGCACTTCTGATATGATTGCCGGACAACTCTTAAAATGTGGAACCTCTGTTGGGGCTAATTACAGGGCTGCTTGTCGCGCCAGATCCAAAGCGGATTTCATTTCAAAGATGGGCATAGTCGAAGAAGAATGTGATGAATCAATTTACTGGATGGATTTACTGATCGAAACCGGAATCATCAAGGAACACATATTAAAAGATCTCTTGGACGAAGCAAATCAAATTCTGTCAATTATCATAGCCTCTATAAAAACCGCTCGATCTCGCAAGTAATCGTTCCGCATTTCAAAATCCGCATTCCAAAATCCAAAATCTAAAATCCCGAATCCAATTATCCCATAAAGAATTTTGCGATCACCGGCGCGAACACAAGGGAAACTACGCCCATCAGTTTGATCAGGATGTTCATGGAGGGACCCGCCGTATCCTTGAAGGGATCGCCCACCGTATCGCCAACAACAGCCGCCTTGTGAGCGGAAGATCCTTTTCCCCCGAGGTTGCCTTCCTCGATCCATTTTTTGGCGTTATCCCATGCGCCGCCTCCGTTGCACATCATGATCCCGATCAGAACTCCCACAACCGTAGCGCCGGCAAGAAATCCGCCCAGCGCCTCGGGTCCCATCAGAAAACCGATTATGAGCGGAATCACAAGCGCCAGGATTCCCGGCAGGATCATCTCGCGAAGCGATCCTTTTGTAACTATATCGATACAGCGGTCGATCTGCGGATCCGCCTTTCCTTCGAGGAGCCCGGCGATCTCTTTGAATTGACGCCGGATTTCATCCACCATGCGGTTCGCCGTGCGCCCCACAGCCTCCATAGTCAAAGCGGAAATCAAAAGGGGCATGGCGCCTCCCAGGAATAATCCAATGACCACCTTGGCTTTGGTTAAATCTATGGTAAGGGATTGACCCATTCTATCGCTTACTGTCTTCTGGAATGCGGAAAAAAGAGCCAACGCAGTCAGCGCAGCGGAACCGATGGCAAAACCCTTTCCGATCGCAGCCGTCGTATTTCCCAGGGAATCCAGCTTATCCGTAATCTTGCGGATGTCGGGACCTGCTCCGCTCATCTCCGAGATGCCTCCCGCGTTATCGGCAATCGGTCCGTAGGAGTCCGTGCTCATGACGATTCCGACAGTGGAAAGCATGCCTACAGCCGCAATGGCGATTCCATAAAGTTGGCTGAATTTATATGCAATCGCCGTGGCGATGCAGATGGTGATCACAGGGAGAATCGTGCTCATGAAACCGACCGCCAAACCTGTGATGATCGTTCCGGCGGGTCCTGCAGTTGAGGCTTGAGCGATGCGTTTAACAGGTTTGCCTGATGTGAAATATTCGCTCTCCACCCCGATCATGGCTCCACCGATAAGACCAGCCAATACCGCCCAGAAATGATTCAATGCGCCGAACAACTGTTTGGTAACGAGGAACGCCCCGAGGATGAAGAGGGCGCCGCTCACATAAGTGGCGTAACGCAGGGCGGATTGGGGATTGAGCCGTTTCAGGATTCCCATCGAAAGGATTCCCAAAGCGGATGCTACCAGTCCGATCGTGATATAAATGAGTGGCAGGGTCATCGTGAGAAGAGGCAGCGTTCCTGTTGCTGCGATTGCCATGGCGGCGACGACCGATCCTACGTAGGATTCGAAGAGGTCCGCTCCCATGCCCGCCGTATCGCCGACATTGTCGCCGACATTATCCGCAATGACGCCCGGATTCCGGGGATCGTCTTCGGGAATGCCAGCCTCCACTTTTCCCACAAGGTCCGCTCCTACATCGGCGCTCTTGGTGTAAATTCCTCCCCCCACGCGCGCAAAAAGGGCAATGGAAGAAGCGCCCATGGCGAAACCATTTATGATCAACGGGGCGTTCAGGGCGTCATTCCTTAGAAAATAGAAGAAAAAACCAAGCCCGATAACGCCCAGGGCGGCAACCGCCATACCCATCACGGATCCACCTGTAAAGGCGACGGACAAAGCAAGGGGAGTCCCGCCATCCTTTGCAGCCTGGCACGTGCGCACGTTGGCTTTTGTGGCTGCTTTCATCCCAATAAAACCGGCAAGCATGGATGAAAGGGCGCCACATAGATAGGAAATGGCAGTCCAGATGTTTAGAGAATACCACAGAAGCGCAAAAACGATAACCATGAAGATCGAGATGATCTGGTATTCCCTTTTGAGAAACACCATGGCGCCCAGCTGAATTTTATCAGCGATTGCGCGCATCTTTTCATTGCCGACAGGTCTCCTGATCACAATGAAATAACTGATGATAGAGAACGCCAGCCCCACAATTCCGATCCAGGGGAGATACATAATTGACGGGAGCAACCTATCCATGACAGCCTCCTTCAACTCCTGATCACGAAGTAATTTTCAACTGGTAAGAACGATAAACCAGAAGATAAATCGAATTTTTCTCTTTTTTGTCTCCTTTAATGTCAAGTATATAATTTATCCTGAAATTTCAGTCCCATTTGTCCCATATCTCCCATTCTTCCCATACTTCCAAAAAAAAGCCGGATTGAATTTTCATCAATCCGGCATATAAGAGAGAACTGTATCAGGTTTTGACCGCTTTTATCTCATTATCAGCGACCAGTGGGGAGCCTTGGAAATATTCACATTGTGTTTTGGACCCTGGTATATGTCGTCCACATATAACTGGACATCCGTCTGGTTGCCGTC
>JAFGFK010000456.1 GCA_016931135.1 Candidatus Sumerlaeota bacterium
CCGGAGGCAATGTCTTAATTGTTTTTCACTCCATCCCTTTCCGTATTCAGCTTCCAATTGCCTTGATAATGTAGCGACAATCTTTTTGCCATATTCCGCCCGTTTATATTTCAAAATCTCTTCGTTAATGCGTTTTCCGATCTGCCAATAGAGCATTGTCATGACTGCGTTAACTGTTACAGCCACCTGATGACGGCTTTGCTCGATCAGCGTTTTGATTTCATTGAATATTCTTTCATTATGACTTGATTTCTTAATCATCTCCCAACTCCATCGGGCGAATCTTGGATTCAATGAACTTTATCTCTTCCTGGGTAATCTCATATCGCTTATAAAGCATTTCGTCAGTCCATCGTTTCTTCTTGTAAAGTATCGGAACAAAGGTTATCTTACTACGATAAGAAGGGCATATTCCTTTCTGCCATCGCAAAGTTATTTCGCTTCTCAATATTTAATGTTCAGATACCAATTACATCTTTACCTA
This sequence comes from Candidatus Sumerlaeota bacterium, assembly GCA_016931135.1. Lineage (GTDB taxonomy): Bacteria > Sumerlaeota > Sumerlaeia > MWCT01 > MWCT01 > JAFGFK01. Next base: position 485 of record JAFGFK010000456.1, read on the forward strand.
TCAATGAAAAAGTCCAACAAGAAATGAACCTATGAACCTGTTTCCGAGTAATGGAGCGGTTTCCCCGAATCCTTGAAAACCTTGATAACGGCTGATTCCAGATTCATGAATTCCCCCCTATTCCTTCCCCCGGAAATGAACTGTTTTTAATATCAGGGAAATCAGGAGAGAATATGCTTTAAACACAAACTCGGGTCAAGTTTAAAAAAGTTAGAAGTTTGACTTGTCGCGACGAAGTCGAATTCGCGCTCGGGGAGTTGCCCCTCGCTTCGCATTTTGTAAAATCACTTGACATTCCCTCCGGGGGGTCAATCATTCAACGGATTATTGGGGCTCGGATTGAAACGTACTCGTAATAAAGTTTTTTGTTACAGTTTTTCGATTTTCTGAAGCGGAAATTTCCAGTGATTTCGGCGAAAGCGGCTTTTTCATGGATCCGGAAATCCTCGAAATAAGAAGAAAATTCCTGAAACTGGTGTGGCCTGTGCTCATCCAGGACTTTCTCCTTACGCTCATGTTCAATATCGACACCATGATGGTGGGGCGTCTGAACGAGGTGGCGCTCGCTGCCATGGGCATCATAGGACCTGTCAGATGGGCGATCATGGCGATCATGCTGGGTGTTTCGATCGGCACAGTCGCCACAGTGGCGCGCTCGGTGGGGGAAAGAAACCCGGAAAAGGCGGTTACCTTCGCCGCAACCGCGTATGTGGTGAGCGGCGCCCTGGGAATCGTCACGACAACCATAATCTGCCTTTTCGCATACAGGATTCCGGCGATCTTCATCGGGGACCCCGAGGTAGTGCGCGAGGCGGGAAAATACATGTTCATCACTTTTCTCTTCTTCATTTTCAATTACGCCTCCATGATCGGTGCGAGCGTTTTGCGCGCGGCGGGCGATACGCAAACGCCGATGGTGATAACCGTTTTTTCGAATCTTCTGAATATATGCGGCAATTACCTTCTGATATTCGGGAAGATGGGATTTCCGGCGCTGGGGCTCTATGGGGCGGGAATTTCCACTGCCATCAGCAAGGCGGTGGAAGGCGTCCTGATGACGTCCTTCCTCTTCACCAGATGGAGCATAGTGAGATTAAAGCCGTCCAGTTTCCGGCTGGTTTCGATGCAATCGATCCGGCATTTATTAAAGATCAGCATTCCTGCTTCCACCGAGCCTTTTTTCGTGAATTCGGGATTTCTTGTTTTCACGAAGATGGTCGCTTCGCTGGGAACATTTGCGATGGCGGCGAACCGGATCGCGCTTGCCGTGGAGTCGCTTTCCTTCATGCCGGGGCATTCCTTTTCGACAACCTGCGCCACGCTGGTGGGGCAAAAGATCGGCGAGGGCTCGCCCAAAGGCGTAGAAGCGAGCGTAAAACAATCCATGAAGGTTTCTGTCATGGTCATGTCGAGCATCGGACTTTCGTTCCTCGTGATCCCACACCTGTTATGCCGTATATTCACCGATGATCCCAAGCTCATTGCCCTGGCAACTATATGCCTGATGATCGGTTCTCTGGAGCAGCCATTCATGGGAATCGTTCAGATTTTAAAAGGCGCGTTTCATGGAGCGGGAAACACCAAAACGCCTGTTATATTAGGCGCGATAGGGGTATGGGGACCCCGGCTTTTCATCTGTTACACGCTTGCGATTCGTTGGGAGATGGGGCTGGCGGGAGTATGGATCGCCACAACCGTGGACTGGATCACGAGGGCGTGCTTATATATATGGAAATATCGCGAGCATCAGAGAATGCTTCACGAAACGCTGAAGAAGTGTGAAGAGTGAAGTTTTTTTCCTCCGCCGTTACCACGCATGAGGCGTGGTAAATATGGAGGACAAGGATGTGAAGTTTGAAGTTTGAATTTGATCCCACATTTCACACTTCAAACTTCAAACTTCAAACTTTCGCTTTATGGCGTTTTGCCTGAAATCCGGATATCGACCATTTCGCCCGGTTTGAAATGTTGAAAGGGAAGATCGCCGATGACAACAGGCAATCCCCATTCCGGAACCGAGGAGAATCGCCACAAACGCATGGGCGTTTCTTCCATCTGAGGTCCGATTTTCACAACCTGAGCCGTGGCGATTTCATCGGGATGGATGCGGGAAAAGACCTTTGCCTCCGCGCCCAGGGCGACATCCATGAACTGATCTTCTTTGATATAAGCGGTCGCCTTTACCGTGCCGCCTCCCACAATGACAAGGATCGGATTTCCGGTTAAAACGGGATCGCCGGTTTTGAGGAAAATGCGGGAAACAAAGCCGGATAGAGGCGCCCGGATTTCCAGGGTATTCTTTTTTTCCAGGAGAAGATTCGTCCGGTTCTCACTGTTCAGTATATTTTCCTCGAAAGCCTGTATCCATTTCATTTTCTCCGGTTCGATCTTTGTTCCCTGATTGCCGGATCGTTGCCGGGATTCCTCGAGTTTATTCTTCAAAAGAGAAAGGGTTTCTTCGTGGGATTTCATCCTGTCAGAAATAGAGTCCATCTCGGATTTCAGGGCATCGTACAGTTCCGTTCCCCCGATTTTTTCATCCACCAGGCATTTCTGGCGTTTGAGGAGCAATCCCATTCTTTCCCGGTTGTACGCATCGATATGCCTGAGGATATTACGTTCCGCAAAATCCAGATGCGCCTTGAGTTCGTTCAATTTTGTCAGGGCAGTTTCATCCGATGCGTCCTGAACGGATGGTTCCCATTGATTCTTTTTTTCCTCCCACTCGAATCTCAGTTTCCCGATCCGGGATTCCAGGATGCGGAATTCGGACTTCAGGGAGGCGTCATCCAGAAGAGCGAGGGTTTGATTTTTTTCAACCGGATCGAAGAGATCGACCAGCAGATTCTGCATTTTCCCCTCCTGGAGGGATATGACGGAAACATCGCGCGTTTCTATGATTCCCGCGACATCGATGGTGGAGACTTTGCGGGAAGAAAGGACGATGCCCAGGATAACCGCGAGAATCCAGACCCCAAGGGGGATCATTTTGAAACGCCACCAACGGAAGCGATGGGAACCTCCGAGATACAGCGATTTTTTGGTTAATTGAGCCATTTAAACCTCCACGTGTTCTTCATGGATGATGAAGTTGACATCGGAAACGCCCTGGGTTTCCTGGAGCGCTGCGATCATTTCCGCGGCGAGGGCGGGGTCCTTGATGGAGAGATTATAGGCAACCTCCTGGATACCCTCCTGGTAAATCCGCTGGGACATCAGCTTCACGTTCCGGCAGTATTTTCCGAGAAAGGTCTGGATGGAGAGAAGGTCTCCGTTGCTGCTTTTTATATGGAACTGGAGAAAGCCGTCCATCAGGCGCCGCCCTCCGAATGAAGTCAGATGCAGATACAAAAGAATGACGGTGAAAATAACCGTTCCGAGTATGGCGAGCTTGTAACGATAGGTTCCGCAGGCGATTCCGGCGATCAGGGCGAAGAAGATGAAAGAGGTGTCGCGGGTATCCTTCAGGATATTGCGGAAGCGAATGACCGCGAGGGCGCCGATCAGTCCGAAAGCCACGATCACGTTGTTTCCGATCACGAGCATGGCAAGCGCCACGATCGTGGTCAAAAGAATGATGGATTGGACAAAACTCCTGGAATAGGAAAGCCCGCTGTGCGTGTAAATGTAAATCCATCCGGTAAACTGCCCGATGATAAAAGCGAAGATCATGCTCAGAAGCGCTTTTTCGAGAGTGAGACCCGGGACTCCCAGGCTTCTGAAACTGAACAATTGCGAAAACGTTTCCGACATAAGCGTTTATCCTTTCTATCCTTCGAATCGAAATCCGAGGCGATTCAGTTCCTTCACAGCTACAAGATATTTAGATATCGAATCCCTTGAAAGGGACAACTGCTCGATCATTTTTTGAACCCAAACCGGGAAAAAGCAGTTAAACTTGATTTCCAGGATCACAGAGGGATAGGGAAGGGAATACCAGATATTCCTTGCAAGTTTTTCCAGATCAGGGCAGCAAATCGCCGGAACGCACTGGAGATTCCGATCGAAGGTGATTCTCGTGGAATGATCCATACGGCAGACATAAGCCTCGCGCATGTATCGCGCCACGACGCGAGGTCTGGCGCGCAGTTGCCTCATATAATCGAAAAAGAGAAGGACATGATCCATATCATGGGGGAAAAAGGGAATGGGGAGTTCTTCGGCGCGCATCTGGGTTCGAAAGAAATTGGAGAGGAATTCGGGGCGGATCATTTTTCTTTCTTTTCGGATGGTATTGTCGATGCGCCTTTTAATTTCCAGAAAGATAGGGGCGTCCCCCCGCTCGTTATACCAGCGCACCCGCAGCTTGAAACGATTTTTCATGCCCAGTTCCGACATCCAGTACAGCTTCATATCGGGACTGTCGAGATACAGGCTGTATATGGGATAAAACGCCTGATCCTGAGCGAAGGGATCGTTCATGACATAGGGCTGGATGAAATGTCTGACCGCCCTTGCCTGCGCTTCGGAAATGATGTATTTAGCCTCAAAGCGCTGAAAGGCGGACGCCAGGTTCCTGGTAATGTTTTTTTGCGCTGTCTCCATGAAACCTTTCCCGGTAACGCCGAATCATATCGGGAAAATACAACTTTGGTTCTGCGAATCCCGGAATAAAATAAATATCTTATCTAATTGTACTAATTTTTCCGCTGGTCAATCAAATTTTTATCATCCCGGGAAAACTGATGTGCGTTCCATTTCTGAACCGATTCCGTATTTTCCTTGACCATGGTAGGTAATGACCTTTAAAAATGATTCAGATTTTTCCTTAGGGAAGGATAAATCCGAATAAAAGGATATGAAAATCCTCCGCGTCATATACGACCTCCAGATCGGAGGAGTCCAGAGGATGTTGCTCAAGTCCCTTCCCCTTTTGAAAGAAGCGGGTATAGAAACGGAAATCTGCTGCCTGAAAAAGGAAGGAAATCTTTCCCGCATATTTTCACAAAAGGGGTTCAGAATCCATGTCATTCCTTTCCGACTCCGGCTCGATCCCATGGGACTGATTCGCCTCAGACGCTTTGTATCGGGAAACGCCTTTCAAATCGTGCATTCCCACATGTATGCGTCGAACATGGCGGTCAACGCCGCTTTATTCGGCGCAAAAGGGGTTCGCATCATCAACGGGTATCACAGTTCGCGTCCCTTTTATTCCAGAAGTCAGATGAGAATGGCGAGATGGACTTCAAAAATCCCGGATCGATTGATCGCCGTTTCCCTGTCCGTGAAAGAAGCGCTAATGGCAAACGGTCTTCCTGAAGAAAAAATAGCCCTGATACGCAACGGCGTCATGGTTCCTGAAAACAGGGCGCCTGTTCCGGATAAACCGCCTTCGTCCCCCCTGGAAATGTTCTGGGCAGGGCGATTTGTCAAACAAAAACGAGTGGAGATGCTGATCGATCTCGTGGAAGCGTGCAAAAAAGAAAATATACCGGTGCGCCTGACCCTTGCGGGAGATGGACATTTATTCAGCTTCGTGGAAAAGAAAATTGCGGAAAAGCAGCTGGGGGAGTTGATCACCCTCACCGGGTGGAAGGATGATATCAGGCCTTTCCTCCGGAAGGCGGATATTTATGTTTCCGCAAGCAACCGGGAGGGATTTCCCAATACCCTTCTGGAGGCATGCGCCGAGGGGCGGGGATTCCTGGTTTCGGACATTCCCCCGAATGCGGAAGTTCTGGGTTCGCGCGAAGCCGGATTTCTATTAAATGACCATCTTGGCGATTGGACATCCATTCTGAAGCGGCTTCAGGAAAATCGCGGGGAAATAGAGCGGCTTTCCCAAAGGGCGTTCGAAATCGGCAAGTCGTTTTCCATGGAACAAACCTGTAAAAAGACGATCCGTCTGTACGAGGAATTGCTGGAAAAATCGGGAAAGCGTGAAGAATGATCCTCCGTCGTTACCACGATCCGCAAGAGAAGTTTGAAGTTTGAAGTTTGAAGTTTGAAGTTTAAAGTTTAAAGTGAGGTATTCAATCATTATTAAAATAATTCCGCATTCCACATTCCGAAATCCGCATTCGTATAATTCCGCATTCCGCATTCTCCCCAGACTTTTTTCTTGTCATTCCCTTTTCTGCATATCATAAAGAGATTGAATTTAACAAATGGAGGCGGCTTGCTATGAAAAAATATTTTCTTTCTCTGCCTATGGTCATAATCTCCCTGCTCTTCGTATTATGTCTAGGTTCCTGCGCCTATTCGCAGAACGCGGCGACTGAATCAAAAGAAGGGACCGTTGATTTCTCTTTTATCCAATTGTCCGACTCTCATGTGTCTCCTTACTATGATATTCCGGAAATGAGCGATTCATTGAGAAGCTATCCCTGTATTAAAACAATGAAGGATCTGGGAGATATTTTCCTGAAGCCTTATAATGTCACTGCGCCAAAGTCCCGATTTATCGTCCATACGGGGGATATTACGGAATTCGGATTTGCCGGCGTCACGTGGGACGTATTGAACAAGTACTTCGAAGGGATAACCATTCCGATTTATCTTATAAATGGAAACCACGACAATACCTGGGTGAGCGACACGGAGCGATTCCGCAGGCTGCATGGCGGAATCAATTATTCCTTTGATTATGAGGGATTTCATTTCATCTGTCTCAACAGCGCCACGCTTCAGGATCCCGTTCCTTCCTTCGGAGAAGAGGTTATCGATTTTCTGAGAAACGATCTGAAGAAAATTTACAAAAAAACGCCTGTTTTCGTTTCGTTCCATCATCCCCTGACCTCCAATGAGTTTTGCTCCACATACGATGTGGACAGGATGATCGATTTGCTGCGGGGTTACAATATTGTTTTGATGATGGATGGACACGGGCATAGCGCAGTTAAACACGATTACTGGGGGATTGACGGCGTAGAGGGCGGATCCCCCTTTTCCAAGGGAAAACCGGAGAATGAGGGTTTCAACGTCATTTACATAAAAGGGAACCAGCTGTACGTGGCATATAAATCATGGCAGCAGGCTGAAGCCGCGAAGGCGCTGATTCAGAAGACCATCCCGCCAAACCTTCCCTATCCCCTGATCACGATAAAATCACCGGTGGAAAACAGCGTCGTTACGGGGGAAGAGATTTTGATCGGAGTTGCTATTGAGAACAATCCTTACAGAATCAAAGGCGTTTCTTACACGATCGACGAGGAGGTCAACAATGTGGTTACGCCGCCATCGGATCGAATCGTTGTCAAATATCCGTCAAAGGGATTATGCAATGGGGCGCATTTTCTGCGGGTGATCTTCGAGGAGGAAGGCGGAAAAAAATACCAGAAGAGTATTTCCTTTTTCATAGACAATCCTGGTTCTCCGAATATGGGAACCGCCCTATGGCGCTACCAGATGAAGGGAGGAACCAAGGCAAGTCCCCTGTGTTACAAGAACATGGTCTTGGTGGGCGCCAATGATGGCGCTTTTTACGCCCTGAACGCCCAGAATGGAAATCTGATATGGAAACAGGACATCGGAGCGGAAATCCTCGGAACGGCAGCCGCGTATGAGGATCTGATATTATTCGGCGCGGGAAACGGGAAATTTTACGCATTCAATCTGAAGGGCGAACCTGTATGGAACTTTGACGCCGGCGCCGCGGTTTATTCCGCGCCTGTTGTCGATGAAACGGGCATTGTCTATTTCGGAACCAACCAGGCTAAAATTTTCGCCCTCGAGGCAAAAACGGGTAAACATCTATGGATAAACGCAGACGCGAGGCAGAGCGTGGAATCGCAGACGTTTGTTACGAAGGATCATCTTTTTTTTGGTTCATGGGACGGATATGTATATTGCCTGAACAAAAAAGACGGCGCCACGCTCTGGAAAAAGCCGGGGCCTAAAAACCAGACCCGCGTCATCACTTATTACGGGCCTGCGGATAATGGACCTGTGGCGTGTGGCGACAAGGTCTTTATCGCGGATAGGGGTTATACCGCAGGCGCATATGACATGAGCGGAAATTACATCAAGACTATAGATCAGGATTGTTCCGCAATCGGATTGTCCGAAGACGGGAAATCCCTGTATTTGCGGGGGCTGAAGAATCCCATGAAGAAAATCGATTCCGATGGAAAGGTATTGTGGACATCCCGCGTTGTGGCGGGGCGCCTTCCCGTTTCACCGCAGGAGAAAAACGGCGTGGTCTATATCTGCACGAATTCGGGAAGATTGAACGCCGTGGATGCAGCCACGGGAAACGCCCTGTGGGAATACCAGGTAACGCCGAAGCTTTTCGTGATGTCCGGCGTGGATTTTGGAGATGGCGTGGTTTACGCAACGGGGCTGGATGGATTTGTTACGGCAATCGCCAGAAAATAGCGGCATTTCTTTTAAAGAAACGGTAGCCATCCGGAGTTTTTACTCATGCGTTATTTTGTTTTGAATATTTTTCGTGGGAGAGATGGTTATTGTCTCTATCTCTTCAACATGGGAAACAGCGGTGGCTGCTCTGGTTTTTGATTCCGCTGATCGCCTTTCTTTGGTTCTGGTTCTGGAGGGCGCATCAGTGGACGGGGGGAGATTCGGAGCAGTGGGAGCGGGAGATTCACGGCGGCGTCTGGTTACGCAAACGGCAGATGCTCCCTTTTGGCTTCATGCAGGCGACTTATCAGATCACCAACAGACTGATGGGTTGGCCAGCTTTTAGAGCCATCAACTTCATATCGTGTCTTTCCGGCGCTGTGGCGATGCTGGCGTGCTGGCGTCATTTCCATGATCGAAGAGATGCGTACTGGGCGATCGCCATTATCGGATCTGCGGGATTTACTACAATCTTCTACGGGCATATAGAGACTTATGCCCAACCGGTGGCTGCTCTGCTCTTCCACTTTCTCGCCTTACGAAGGTATTTACAGAATCGTTGGCCGCTGTGGTCAGTTACAGCGACATTCAGCCTTGTCGTATGGTTTCATCTGGTGATTTTATATGCGCTACCGGTTCTTCTCCTGGCAATTGGCTTTTCATATAGGGAAAAACCCTTTGAAAGAAAAGAGATTTTTCGTCTGATTCTGTCCCTGGCGCCGATAGGTCTTCTTTTGATCATCTTCAAATTCACAAATTGGGGTAAGGGGGAATTTATAGGTCCGCACTTTATCGTTCCGTTCAAGGAACTAATGCGTCGTCCATGGGTTATGTTCACTCATCGTCATCTGGCAACAAAGTTCTGGTTTTTCGTATGGAATGGAGGAATTGCTGGAGCCCTTGGCTTAGGGATTTTTGTCCGATCTATCAATCGAAAAGGGCGAATTTCTTTCATCCTGTGGTTGTTCTTGTATTTTCTCTGTTTCATGGTTTTCACCCTTGTCTGGAATCCGGACGCCGGTATCAGGGATTTCGATCTCTTCTGTTTTCCGTGGGTAGTCGCCGTATTGGCATTTGCCGAGGAAGCCATGACGCTCCCCTTGCGATCGATCGTGATCGGGCTTGCTCTTGGTTTTAATATCTTTCTATTTCTCACCAGAACTGTCGTTTTTGCGGATTTAGAGAATCGGCATTACGGCGCGATCGACATTTCCATGGCGCAGGGAACCGATCAATTTTTCATTTTAATGGATCAACGCAAAAAATTATCTGAAAGGAACGATTTTGTTCCAACAGGTTCTCATGAAATCGTGGTGGTTCCGACGCTGAAAAACTGGCGCTGCGCCATCAATGTCAAAAAGGGAGAGCGTTATCTGTTTGAATTTGATGGGGAGAATTTTCAGTTTAAAGGGCGGGAAAGCCAAACCAAAAGATTCATCCGAATCAAAGCCTTTAAATGATCCACCTTTTCAGGATAATCTTCAGGCTGATATAAAACAGAACTATACAAAAGATCATGATGATCAAAAAGTCCCAGATCAAAGGCATGGCGTTTCCTCCATGGATCGCGCCATGAAGAATATCAACGCCATAGGTCAGGGGAAGCAGATAGGAAAAGGGACGCAAAAATACGGGAAGAGAAGAAACCGGGAAAAACAATCCGCACAGGAAAATCATGGGGAAGCGGAAAAAGTTCGAGAAGGTCTGCGCCTCGAACACCTCGCTTACCGATACAGCGATAAAGAGTCCCAGGAATGTCGAGGAGATAGAGATCAACAACGCCGCAGGCAATAACGCCACCCATGAAATCCCTGAAAGATCAGTCAGAAACATGGCAAGAACAAGGGGGACAAGGGGATTCGCCATCCCGAATAAAATAGCGCCGCTGGTTTTGGACAGCATGAGCAGCTCCAGCGAAATGGGGGCAAGCAGCAGTCGCTCAAAGGAGCGATTCTTTTTCTCAAAGGTTATTGTTACTGAAAGCAAAGATGTCGTTCCGAAGAGAATGGAAAACGCCATCAAACCGGGAAGCAGGGTACGAACGCTTTCAAGACCTCTTCCAGACTTGATGAAAAACATGGCGGCCCATGCCACGGGAAAAACAAGTCCCCAGCTGATATTGGGGGGTTTCAGATAATAGGCGCGCATATCTTTTTTCAATATATTCCAGAAGGCGATCCATTGTTTCATGAGCCGCCTCCTTTCTTTTCCTTCTCTTTTTTCATCTTTTCCGATTCTATCCCCGTAATTTGCGCAAACACATCCTCCAGGGAGGGACGAAGCCGCCGCGCCTCCATCACGTCGATATTACGATCCTCCAGAAACCTCGCAAGAGGGGAAACGAAAATCGGGGCGCCGGATTCCACGCGGATCATGTTTCCGGATGGAATGCTGAAGCGAAGATCGGGGAAGGTTGAGGAAAGGGTCATCGAGAGATCTGGCTTCATGCCGGAAACGAAAATCATCATGGAATGCATCCCCTTAACAGGCTGCAGGAGATTGGCAACGGAGTCGATCCGGACGATCCTTCCGTTCACGATAAAGGCGATGCGGTCGCAGAGCCTTTCCGCCTCCTCGATGTAATGCGTGGTGAGAAAGATGGTGGTTCCGGTATCGCGAAGTTCAGCGATCAGCTGCCGGATAAGCCGCGCGCTTGCCACATCGATGCCGGTTGTGGGTTCATCCAGAAACAGCAGGGGTGGATTATGGATGACGCCGGCGGCAATGGTCAGTTTTCGTTTCATTCCCCTGGAGTAACCAGCGAATTTCCGATGCCCCGCCTCTTTCAAGCCAAAGGTTTCCAGAAGGGAGGCGGCTTTTTTGCGTCGCTCTTTATCTCCCATGCCATAGAGCGCTGCGCAGAAACAGAGGTTGTCGAAACCCGAGAGTTCGGGATAGAGATTGCTCTCATCGGGCACAACGCCGAACAGGCTTTGCGCGGCTTTGGGATTTTTCGAGCAATCCACGCCCCCGATGGAGATGGTTCCGGAGTCGGGGCGCGCAAGCCCGGTGAGCATGTTGATGGTCGTTGTTTTCCCTGCGCCGTTGGGACCCAGAAAACCGAACAGTTCCCCTCGAGCCACAGAAAAAGATATCCCGTCAACGGCAGTGATGTCGTCGAATTTTTTCGTGATTTCCTTTACTTCAATTAATTTCGTCATAGGGTATGAATTTCGAAAATATAATAATTCAATCATTCACCGGGAATCTTCTTTTGACAAGTGATTTTTTGCCGTTTAACTTCGCTTCTATATGGATTCTTTCCTGATTATTTTCAAGAAAGAGAACCTGCGTGAAATACCCGCTTTCCCTGACGTCTCCCACAGGTTGCCCGTTTATGGTTACGGTTGCTCCGAGCGTTACAAGCCCTCTTACAGTCAAATGCCGTGGACCTGCCGGAATGAACGTTTCTTCCGGGGGCGAAGTCTGGACTATGAGAAGTGGCTCTTTTTCAAGCGCCTCGATCTCCCCCGCTATTTCTTTTCGGGTTTCAAGTAAAATTATCGGATTGCGCGTATGTTCGTAAAAAGACTGAACAATGCGGCGGCAGAGTTCCAGGGGGCGCTGTTTCGGATCAAGCCATAAGGCGGAATCGCCATAATGCGCCTTTACCTTTCTCATGCCATCTTCAAGGAGCCTGAGATACTCGTAATCCTGAATCCCGTCGCGCTGCGCGCTGAACCGCAGCGATCCAATCAGTCCGGTTTTCCCCGGGTACGCAATGGCGCAATCGCCAGGGGGCAGATTTCCGCCGATCCCCTGATCCGAGTAGGCGTCCTTGCCATTGAAGTGATTCAATCCCCAGTGGAGATAGCCATCCAGATCATAAAGATAAGAGATCCAGAAAAGAACGCGCGCCTTGAGGAGGGATTGATCGAGGAATCGATTCGGGTATCTCCCCACAGGATGGCAGCAGACATAGAACCAGACTTCCTTTCCTTCTCGTTTCAGCTCCTGGAAGCGGGGATACCAGAGATTGATATGGCTTAATTTCGGAATGTAAATATCGAGGTCGCCGAGGAATTCCGCCTCCACAGCCTCAACGCATGGAGCGTTGGGGGCGAGTTCATGAATGCGTTTCACCAGGGCAGCATAGGATTCCTCATGATGCGCAAAAGGTTCATCACAGACGCTGATGAGAAATCTCTTTTGCCATCCCCGTTTTTTCATAAGGTTTTCCAGAGAGGGTAATCTTTCAAGCGCCGCATCGATGGGAACGATCCGCGATGCCGGATCGAGATGCGGGGCGGTTCTGTCCCCCACGGCGTGGAGGTGGATGCGATGGACGCCCGCATCGAAGGCGGTTTCCGCATAACGCTCCAGCAAGCTTGTATCATACGTGAGTTTTCCCTGTGAATCGGTATTTTCGAGAACCAGGCTCATGATGGACCCCGTGATTTCGGTTTGACGGTGTTCCACGAGGAAGAGGCAGAACTCAGCCAGGAGTTTCCAGTAATCATCGCTGTAAGGTTTCACGCGATCCTGGAAACCGAGCCCGGGGAAGTTCCACCAGTTCATGACGGAAAGCCGCCTGTCTTTCGGCATTTCAAAGTTCCATACATGAAGGGATAGGGGAATCTCGAATATTTCATTTGCGCTCGATACCTGAACCTTACCGGAATAATCGCCGGGCTTTGCGTCCCGCGGGATATGGACCTCGATCCAGAGAGGCTGGGCTTCGCCGAATACAAGTTGAACCGTTGCGCCTTCCCAGAATGGATCCGGGATACTGCAAGGCGCTTTAGCAATGAGTTCGTCATCGGGGACGCCTTCCGTATTGCGCGTGACGTCGATATAGCGCGCCCACTGGAGTTTGATGTTTGAGGAAGGAATCGAGCCATATTCGTTTTTCAGATCGGAAGCGGAGCAGGATGCGGAATCGGCGCCGGGTTTGGGATAAAAAACAACCTGTCCGCTTGCGATTTCGCCGCGCGCCCCGGAGAGTTCAAGAAAGCGCGCGCCAACTGATTTCGGTTTTGCGGAACGCAGAATCTTAGTGAGGCAGTCTGCAGGTTGAAGGCTTGTATTTTCCTGCGCCCGGATTTCCTGATCACAAAGAAAACACAGCCCCAAGATACCCAAAAAGAGGATTCTCGTTGTCGTCATGATCATATCCCTTTCATGATTTTGACTTCACATCAAGAATATCTACACAGACATGAAATTTATTCACTTTTTGACTTTATGGTTTTTTGCCAGAAGAATTAATGCTTTCTCATAAAATTTTCCATTTAGGATGAAGTTATTATACGAATTAAAGAGAATATTGTATTTACTTGAAGAAAATCATTTTCACGGATATGAGAAAGAGGGCGACGCCGAATATTTTTTTCAGGCACGTCGGGGATATGGCGGTGGCGATCTTCGCTCCAAACAAGCCCCCCACGAAAAAGCCTATACAGATGAACATGGCGATTTTCAGGTCCACGTATCCCTTTGCGTAATAGGTCCATGCGGCAAGGAGCCCTATGGGGGGAACCATCAATGCCAGGGTGGTGCCCTGGGCTTGATGCTGCGAGAAACCGAACAGCATGATCAAAGCCGGAACAAGGATGACGCCGCCGCCTATGCCGATCAAGCCGCTTACGATTCCAGCCGTCAAACCCAGGAGAATATAAAGGAATATGTTCATTACGCACAAACCTCCCAAACGCGTTTCCAGATCATCTCTTACTTATAATTTTACATTTCATGTCGCGTCGAAGTTATTACGCCTAAGGCGTGATAACGAAGACGGTTTCATTTTCCATTGGCGAAGGCTTGTTTCACCTGCCCGAGCCCGAACTGGTATCCCTTGTCAAAGGCGTTGATGTTAATATATTCCATTCCCTTTGGTACGGTCTCCCTAATCGCGCCAGCCATTCCATCATAGCTGGCAATTCTGCTTATAGCGGTGAGGAAACCGAGCATGACGATGTTCAGAACGATCCGGCTTCCCAGTTCTTCCGCCATGCGCGTCGCCGGAATGGAGAAAGTTTTTATATCGGGATTATTTCCTGGTGAAACCAGTTCCTGTTCCAGGATCAAAAGCCCGCCTTTTTTCAATTCGGGAACGTATTTTTCGTACGCTTCCTGAGACATGACTACGAGAATATCGGGGCGGATCACATAAGGATAGGCGATTTTTTCATCAGAGATAATGATCTGTGCGCCGCAAGCCCCTCCCCTCGCCTCGGGACCATAGCTGTGAGTCAGCGTGGCGAATTTTCCATCGTAAATGGTTGCGGCTTTTCCCAGGATTTCTCCGGCGAGAATCACGCCCTGCCCCCCGAAGCCCGCTATCTTGATTTCCTGTATCATAAAATCGATTGTAACTCCTATGCGATTTTTTCCCGAACGCCCTTGTAGCGTTCATTCAAGCCGTCCAGGAATGTAGGTTTTTCAATATCGATGAATTTCCCAACCAGGATGTAGGTGCGAAAACCCAGGTTGATATCCGAGGTCAACGGGTGGTTCCTGGCAACGCTGTGTTCCTTGTACCACAGCATGGAATCGCGTCCGCTCCGGAACTGGTTTTTCCTGCCGTACAGCGTGGGGCACTGGCTGATGACCTCCACAAAGGAGAATCCCTTTTTATTCATGGCTTCTCTCATGGATTTCCGGAGTTGCCTTACATGATAGGTTGTCCATCGCGCCACGTAAACCGCGCCTGCGGATTCCGCCAGCTTGGGAAGATTGAAGGGCATCTGGAAGCTTCCGTAGGGAGCGGTGCTGGATTTAGCCTGGATCGGAGTTGTGGGTCCGTATTGCCCCCCTGTCATGGCATAGTTGAAGTTGTTGACGCAGATCACTGTGATGTCCATGTTGCGCTGGGCAGCGTGGATGAAGTGATTGCCGCCGATGGCGACGAGGTCGCCGTCGCCGCTGAATACGATCACCTTCAAATCCGGGTTGGCGAGTTTCAGCCCGGTGGCAAAGGGTATGGCGCGTCCGTGGGTGGTGTGAAAGGAATCCAGGTTCAGATAACCCGCCACTCTTCCCGTGCAACCGATTCCGGAAACCACGCATATCTTTTCCTTTGGCATATTCAAATCCATAAGCGCCCTGATAAAACAATTCACGCTTGTTCCTATGCCGCAACCGGAGCACCAGATATGCGGCATGCGGTCGAGTCTAAGATAAGGTTCCAGGGGATTTTGCGTATTCATTTAACCGCCTCTTTTATCTTGTCATAAACTTTCATGGGATCGTGAACCGTTCCTCCAGCATGAGGAATAAGATAAACCGGCGCTTTTCCCCCTGCGCAGCGTTCCACTTCGCGAAACGCCTGCCCCATGTTCATTTCTACTACAATGAGCGCCTTCGCCTTTCCGGCGATTTCCCGGATCACCTGTTCCGGAAAGGGCCAGACCACGATCAGGCGAAGATGCCCCACCTTCAATCCTTCGCTTCTCGCCTTGTCGATTGCCAAAGTGACGACGCGAGAGGAAATTCCGTACGAAATCACCACGATCTCATCATCATCCTTGAGGTCCTTGTGGATCATGCGGATTTTTTCTTCATTATTCCTGATTTTGTTCACCAGGCGGGAAACAAGTTCATCCTGGCATTCCGGCGTGATCACGGGATAGCCCCGCTCATCATGCGTGAGCCCGGTGATATGAATATTATACCCGTCGCCTGCCTTGACCATTTCAGGAACAAGGTTTTTGCCCGGTTTGTACATTTTGTATTCACCCGGGGGAAGGCTGGCGTATTTCCTGGGAACGATCTTAATCTTTTCCGGTTCCGGGATCGATACCCTTTCGGACATGTGCCCTATACATTCATCCATCATGAACATGACCGGAACGCGGTACTCCTCTGCAAAGTTGAACGCCTCTATGGTGAGATCAAAGCATTCCTGGGGGCTGTCCGGGCAAAGGGCGATAATTTCATAATCGCCGTGAGAACCCCACCGCGCCTGCATCATATCCGCCTGCCCCGGAAGCGTCGGCAATCCGGTGGAGGGGCCGCCTCTCTGAACATCGACGAAGACGCAGGGCGTTTCCGTCATGATGGCAAG
>JAFGFK010000457.1 GCA_016931135.1 Candidatus Sumerlaeota bacterium
TCCTCCCCTTCCTTGATGAGAAATTGCCTGGCGCGGGGAGTGATATAGCCCTCCCTGGTTACACTCAGCGATTCGCTGCCGGATGGGATGTGCTCTGCGCGGAAAAATCCATTCTCATCCGTATGAATCGGTTCAAAGTAATGGGGGGAAAAATCATGCACACTTACGCCTTGAATGGGTATGCCTGTCCCCTCCTCCCAGACATGACCGGATATGCTTCCCCCGATTCTCAGGAAGAAATCGACAATGTGACTGCTGCCCGGTTTGAGATCAAGATCGCGTGACTTTGCGGAGGCAAAGCCTTTTGCTGACGCCATAAGAGAGGCGGAATTCGCCTCCGGGAGAAAATGCGCCTGGTAGATACCGAGGCGGTTTGTGATGCTCTCCGGGGAACGCAAATCACCGGAGAGAACGGAAATCCGGGCATTCTTCAAGGGCTGGTTCGTTGATTGGGCGCATACGGTTCCGGTTACGCTGGCGCCCGAGTGGAGAACTATACTGAGATTGCCCGTGCCTGGTTCCACATCCGTTATCTTCACAAGAGCCTTGTCATGGGCAAGGGCAAAGATATTTTTTTTCCCCTCTCCAACGCCGGAGAGGTTGAATACGCCGTCTTTTCCGGTTATTGCGGAATTAAAAATATCCATGCCGTGAAAATAGACAAGGGCGCCGGAAAGCGTGGTTCCCGTATCATCCACTACTACGCCGGAAATGGAATTTCCTTTTTGCAATTGAATCGTCAATTCAGGTTGAATGGAACCTGCTTCCAGTTTAAGATTTTTTTCATGGGTTCGATCACCGGCGTTCCCCCTGACAAGAAGCCTGAGATCACCAGGGGGCAGATCGTTTAATTTAAAAATGCCCTGTTCATCAGATTTTACGGGCGCGAAACCCAGTATCCTTTTTTCCTCCCCTGCCTTGACTGTGACTTTGGGAAGGATTTCAGCGTTTGCAGCGGGGGCGCCATCCGATGAGAAGACGCGCCCTTCCAGGGAAATGGGATCGCTCAATTCAATTTCCAGGAGTTCTGAAGAAGAGCGAGGAGTTGGAAGGGGGTAAAGGACAACCGGGGCAAAGCCTTTTTTCGATGCCATAATAGAGAGATTCTTCCCCGGCGGGATATGGGGAAAAATAAAATGTCCTTCATTTCCTGAAAATGCCTGATCGTAAAAGGTACTGATCTCCCCTTGCATGGAATAAAACACCCGGGCGTCGGGAACAGGTTCGCCAGCCGGATTCAGAACAATACCTTTTAAAGGCTCGCCCTTATGAACCACAATCTCCATATCAGTGAAAGGAATGCCCTTTTTTATGCTGAATGACGGCGCCATCCAGTAATTCGCATATTCCGTTGATTTTACCTCGAGGCGGAAAATACCTTCAGGGAAATCCTGTAATAGAAAATCACCACGGGCATTGGAAACTGTTTCATGACCTGGATCGACAAATGACAGCCTTTCATCCATAAGATCGAATTTGAAAAAAAGGTCCTGATGACGATAGAGGCGGAGGCTTACTCCTGGAGCAGGATTCCCCTGTTCATCCACCACTCTTCCGCTGAAAAGAACCCTGGATTCATTCCTGGATTGTTCCTTTCTTATATCCCGAACAGGCTCCTCAAGGGAAGGCATGGGAACGGCGGGAAATGGCAGCGGCGCGGCGAATTCCCCGGAAATGGAAGGCGATGCCGTTTCCTCCTTAAGGGGCTTTTGAGATAGCAACAAGACGGCCCCCCATGACATGATCAGAACAATCACAATAACGAGAAATATCTCCAGAATTTTTTTCATTGTATCATTCCTCTCTTATAGTTCCTTATTCTTATCACATTTCCATTTCGCGCCAGCGGCGAATCCCGATCTTCATGGGAACAACCAAGATGAAGACATTGATCAGAACGAAAACCGCCACATAAGGAATGGACAGGGAAAGGGGCCAGCTTCCCAGGGATCTTTTTCCCAGGGCGTCAAGGTATATGGGAAACATCTCAAAGGAAATGACAATACCGATATAGATCAGACTCAGGATGACATTCATGGTGCCGCCGAAACCGTTGGCAATCCGGGCGGGATTATCCTCGCGGAAATCCGGGGAAATGGCGCCCAATCCCACGGAAAGACTGGTCAGACCGAAACTCATTACAAAAATGGTTAATACCGAAATCCATTGCATGAGCATGTCCACTTTGAGGATATAGTTGGAAAAGATCATCATGATTTCCGCCATAAAAAGGGCGCTGATGGCGCTGAGCCAGTATTTCTCCCACACGATATGGGAACGGTCCATGGGCGCCAGGCCTATTGCCCAGAACTGTTTTCCCTCCAGGGAAAGCATGGGATAGATAAACCGGGTGGTGATGATGGAAAGGATGAAACAGGTAGCGCCGAGGTTGAAAAAAGAAAGTAGCGTCTGCCACCGGGGAAGAAAGATATTGATCGCCCCGGTATAACGCGATGCGCTCCTCAGATTGGCAATATAGATGAATAAAAGCCCGAACAGGATGATGATCTGTGTCCACTGGGCAGGGTCCCGCCAGAAGGTCTTGATATCCTTGGACACCAGGGCGCGGGTCTTGGAAGGGAGGAATTTTATGTATCGATCGATATGCGTGACAAGGGAATAACGTCCACCGACTGTATTGGCGGTTGAGGATTCCTTTGCCAGGCACCATCCCCTGTAATAAAGCCGGGGCGCCATCCACCAGCATGTCTGAAGGAGCATCAGGGCGGTTGAGGTCAAGACGCAGAGCCAGTAAGACCACTCCCTGATATTTCCCTTTCCCGCTGCAAAAACACCCTGGGTAAGCCAGTAGTTTGGAAACACCGGATCGTTTCCCATGCTCAAGAATCCCATGATCTCGCCAAAATCCTTCATATCGGAGAGATTGAAGATGCGCCGGAAACCCAGGATACGAACGGTTAAAACCGTGACCAGTATGCTTCCTGAGGCAAGAATCATGGAGGCGAGGCGCGTTTTTCGCGCTGGAAGATAGGCGGAGATCAGCATGGTAACAATGGCGCCGATCGCAGCGGGAATGATCAGGAAGGGGATAACAAGTATGATGGTGAGGGGATAATAAAGGAGACGCACCCTTCCCGCTGCTCCATAAGCCATGAAAAGGGGCAGGGTCAATATGGCGAACGCCCATGAACTGTAAATGATGGACTCGATCAGTTTGACGATAAAAATATCCTTGTGGCGAAGCGGGAGCGCCATGTAGAAATCCAGTTCGTGGGAGATGTAGGTTGTAGAAAGGGTGATGATGATATTGGAGAAAAGAAGCATGGAAAAAAAGGCGAGGAAGATCATGCCCATGAGATGATCGACGAGGAGACCGCCGAAGGGTTGGAGACTTTCCGAAAGGAGGAAGTCGAACAGGGCAAAGAAGAAAGATGTTCCGCCCCCTACCAGGAAAACCAGGACGAAAATGCCCATCATGACATGAACCCACAAATGCCTTCGCATCTGCTGGATATAATTATCCACCATGCGGCGTTTGGCGGAAAAAATGATCTTTAAAAAAGGAAAAACCATAATCAATTAAAAATGAGAAATTAAAAATATACAATTAAAATTTAATATATAATTGAAGAACGCGTAAACAACGCCCCTATAAATTCAAGCGGAGGCGATTTCACGCCCCGTGAGTTCCAGGAACAGTTCCTCGAGGTTCCCGTCTTTCTGGGTTGTGCGCCGCATTTCATCCATGGTGCCCAGAAAGATCAACTCACCATGATTGATCAAGCCAATCCGATCGGAAAGCTCCTCAGCCACGGAAAGGGTATGGGTTGAAAGAAACAGGGCTACGCCGTTATCGGCGCACTGCCGGAAAAGCTTCTTCACCACGTTGGAGCTTTGCGGATCGAGTCCCACCATGGGTTCATCCACAATAATCACGCGCGGATTGTGCATCAGGGAAACGGACATCACCAGTTTCTGCCGCATGCCATGGGAATAGTTTTCTATCAATTTGTCTTTGGCGTTCATGAGGCCGAAGAGATTGAAATAATATTCGAAACGTTCTTCCTGGATATTCTCTGGAACGCCAAAAAGATCGCCGATAAACCGGAAGAACTCATAGCCCGAGAGCTTTTCATACACATAGGGATGATCCGGGATGTACCCTATGAGGCGTTTGGCTTCAAAGGGCTGTTTCTGGATGTCGAAACCGCCGATCAGGGCGCGCCCCTTCGTCGGATGCAAGAGCCCGGTCAAAACCTTGATGGTGGTTGTTTTTCCCGCGCCGTTGGGTCCTAAAAAAGCAAAAACCTCGCCTGCAGGAATGGATAAATTCAAATTGCGCACCGCACAGACCTGTTCATAAAACTTTGTCATATTCTCGATGTAGATCATGGGCTCTGTCATTTCTTTTCCCCACCATTTTGATTATTCA
>JAFGFK010000458.1 GCA_016931135.1 Candidatus Sumerlaeota bacterium
AAAAAAACGTCTTGACGATTGGTATATTATTTTTATTAAAAAAGACTCGTTTTATGTGAAACAGGCTTTATGTTTTGATGGGGAAAAATGGAGTCGATCAAGAACAACGACCAGATCTCCTGGAAGATTCACCCCGCGCTGGATGATCCCGGAAAAACCCTGGGCGCCATCCTGGTGATCCTTGCTTTCAGCGGCATCGTGTTCTGGAATTTTTCTTCTATTTTCTGGATGGCGTTCTCCTGTTGCATCCTGTTCTTTTCCCTTGCCCGTTATTTCCTGCCAACCCGTTATCTCCTGACTCCCCTCAAAATCGAAAGCTCCACCCTGGGATTTTCCCGAAAATGTCTGTTATCTCATTTTCAACGAGCGGAGAAGGTTAAAGGAGGGATTTTTCTCTCTCCATTTTCTTTGCCGAACCGGTTGGAACATTACCGGGGCGTGTTTCTTATGTGCAAAAAAAATCAATCCGAGGTATTCGAGTTTGTCAAAAGGCATATCGGAGAAAAAGAAATCCTTTCGTGAATGGATCAGATGCGCCTTTGCCGTAGGGGATGAGGGCGAACCGGATGGCGATGATCTGGCGGCGCTGGATCGCCTCGCAGGTTTTATCGCCTCCAGGCGCCTGGAAACCCCCGCCATCCTGTTTCTGCAAAGCTGCATCCCCCTTTCCTATATCGGAAGCCAGGTGATGGTGGGGCTCGAACCGATCGTGGGGCCGCTTTTCCCCCGGAAGGATTGGGAACGGCTTGCCCGCATCTTCGAGCGCCGCGATGGCATCGACCGCCTTACTGTCAAAATCGATCGCCTCGTATCAGAAAGAGAAAAGAATGGAAAATAAGGAACTGAACATCATCATAGCCACGGACTGCGGAAGCACCACGACAAAGGCAATCCTGATCGAAAAAAATGAAAAGGGCGAATACCGCCAGACATTCCGCGGCGAGGCGCCGACAACGGTCGAAGAACCCTATAACGACGTCACGCGCGGCGTTCTCAACGCTATGCAGGAAGTGGAAGAACTCTCCGGACGCAAAATCCTCGATGGCGAGAAGATCATTTACCCCGCGCGCGGAAATACGGGAGTCGATATCTATATCTCCACCTCCAGCGCGGGCGGCGGACTCCAGATGCTTGTCGCCGGAGCGGTCAAGGCAATGACTGCGGAAAGCGCCCAGCGCGCCGCCCTCGGCGCAGGCGCCATTGTCATGGATGTCCTCGCATCCAATGATGGACGCCTTGCCCACCAGAAAATCGCGCGCATCCGCAGCCTCCGCCCCGATATGATCCTCCTTTCCGGGGGAACCGACGGGGGAACCGTCAGCCATGTCGTCGAAATCGCCGAGTTCATATCCGCAGCCAATCCAAAACCGCGCCTCGGACACTCCTACAGCCTTCCTGTCATCTATGCGGGCAACGTCAACGCAAGAAACGAAATCAAGGATGTGCTCGAGAAAAAGTCCACGCTGTATATAACCGACAATATCCGCCCCACCCTGGAAAAGGAAAACCTGTTTCCCGCTCGCCAGGAAATCCAGAACCTTTTTATGGAACATGTCATGGCGCAGGCGCCGGGTTACGGCAAACTTAAACAATGGGTGGAAGTCCCCATCATGCCTACGCCCGCTGCTGTGGGCTATCTCATCCAAACCGTTGCCGAGGAGGAAGGCGTCAACGCCATGGGAGTCGATATCGGAGGCGCTACAACGGATGTCTTTTCTGATTTTGAATCTAATTCAGAAAGAGTCTTCAACCGCACCGTTTCCGCCAACCTCGGCATGAGTTACAGCGTATCGAACGTCCTCGCCGAGGCGGGACTCGATAATGTTCTCCGATGGGTTCCTTTTGAAATCAATGAAGAAGACCTGGGGAATCGAATCAAAAACAAGATGATCCGCCCCACTACCATCCCCCATACGAAAAATGAATTGATTATCGAACAGGCCCTCGCCCGCGAAGCGCTTCGCCTTGCCTTCGATCAGCATAAACTCCTTGCCGTTGGTCTCAAGGGCGTTCAGCGCATCCGTTCCGTATCCGATACCTTCGATCAGACCGCTTCCGGCGCAACCCTTGTGGATATGATGAAACTGGACCTCTTTATCGGAAGCGGCGGCGTCCTTTCCCATGCCCCGAAACGCCGTCAATCCATGCTCATGATGATCGATTCCTTCCAGCCCATGGGATTCACGCGCCTCGCCGTGGACAGCATCTTCATGATGCCGCACCTCGGCGTTCTGGCAAGCGTCAACAAGGCAGCGGCGAAGGAAGTGTTCGAAAAAGACTGCCTGATTCCCCTCGGGATGTGCATCGCTCCTGCTGGCAACGCAAAAATCGGGGCAAAGTGCCTAAGCGTTTCCATCAGGATCACTACGCCGCAGGGAGAAAAGCCTCTGATTCAGGAGGATATACCTGTTGGGGAGGTTCGGCTTTATCCCATGGGAATCGAAGATACGGCTGAAGTGGAGGCGCATCCGGCCCGCCGCTTCGATGTGGGAGAGGGACACGGGAAAAGCGCGCATAAAAAGTTCAAAGGGGGAAAGGTGGGGCTCGTTATCGATACACGGGGACGTCCCTTCGTTCTCCCTGAGGATAAAAAGGTTCGCAGAGAACTGATCGCCAGGTGGTATAAGGATTTTGGGATGTATGAGGATTAGGTTGATTGTTTATTGATAATGGTTAATTGTATAATTCACTCAGGATAAAGGATTGATATATGGCGCATGTATTCACGCCGGGATTGCAGGTCATTGCGGAAACCATCATTGAAAAGGATCGGTCGCTTCCTATACCGGGAAAGGTTTTTGTCAAATCCGGGGATCGGGTGAAAGCCGAGGATGTGATCGCGGAAGCGGAAATCCCCAATGACATTCAGAGCATGAATGTCGTAAACCTGCTCAGCGTCATGCCGAAGGAAATCCATCAGTTCATGCTCAAGAAAGAGGGCGATCCGGTAGAGGAACATGAACCTATTGCGCAAAACAAACCCTTTCTCGGCATCAAACTCTTTCAAAGCATCGTTCGTTCCCCGTTCAAGGGAACCATTGAACGCATCTCCGATGTAACCGGGCAGGTTTTGATCCGGAAACCGCCCCGGCGCATCACGCTTCTTGCGTATATCGATGGCGTCGTTAAAAACGTCGCCGAAAATCTTGGGGCGGAGATCGAAACCGCGTGCGCCTTTATCCAGGGAATCTTTGGAATCGGGGGCGAAGCGTTCGGGGAATTGACAATGGTTTCGCCCGAACCTTCCCATGCCCTCGATGAAGCCGATATTACGGAAAGCCATGCGGGAAAAATTCTCGTTGGCGGCTCCCATATCTCCCACCGCGCCTTCAAAAAGGCGATGGAAATGGGAGTGAAGGGAATCATTGTGGGTGGATTTCACGCAAAGGATTTGAAAAATATCCTCGGTTATGAATTGGGCGTTGCCATAACCGGTGATGAGGATGTCAAGACCACGTTGATCGTAACCGAGGGATTCGGCAAGATGGCTATGGCGGATCGGACGTTCGATCTACTCCGGAAGAACCAGGGGCGCCGCGTCTCCATTTCCGGAAGAACGCAGATTCGCGCCGGGGTCATGCGCCCCGAAATCATCGTCACTTTCTCGGATAAGGAAGCCCAATCCGTAAAAGCCCATGTTCCCAAGGCGGAAACAGGCATCCAGATCGGAGACGAGGTGCGTATCATCCGCGAACCCTTCTTCGGACGCCTGGGCAATATCATGGAATTGCCTCCTGAACTCACAAAAATCGAAACCGAGGCGAAGGTCAGGGTGATGAAGGTCAAACTTGCCAGTACCGGCGAGGTGGTCACCATCCCCAGAGCCAACGTTGAATTGATAGAGGTGTGATTATGAAGCAGTGGAAATTTTTATCTCTGGCGCTTTTTATCTCAATGTTTGTCATGATCTATCCCGGCATTGGCGCTCAAACGCCGGTGGAACTTAAAATT
The DNA here is from genome assembly GCA_016931135.1 of Candidatus Sumerlaeota bacterium. Classification (GTDB taxonomy): domain Bacteria; phylum Sumerlaeota; class Sumerlaeia; order MWCT01; family MWCT01; genus JAFGFK01. Next base: position 3,952 of record JAFGFK010000458.1, read on the forward strand.
CCCACAGGGCTCGAGGTTATCGACACCCCCTCCGATTCCGGCGAATCCCTCCTTCTTAAATGGCCCAAAATGGAAAACGAATCCATCCAGTGGAGCTATGTGATCTATCGCTCTTCATCGCCGGATGGAGAATTCAAGGAAGTCGAGAAGATCGAATCCAGCAAGGAGTACGGTTCGGATAATCCCCAGTGGTTCGGTTTCGATAAGGAGAATGCGAATTTTCACGTTTATAAGGTCAGTCCCGTATGGGAAATGAGAGATCTGGTATTGCGTTCCTGGGGAGGCAAAGAGCAAACAACGCAGGAACGGGTGGAACCGCTTAAAACTTATTATAAGATTGGGGTGACGGATGGCGAACAAACCTTGATAGGCAAGGAGGTTGTTTCCGGAATTCCAAAGGAAAACTGGTACCGCAGAGACCGTTTTAACGGGAATATAATCCTGATCATTCTTTTTGCCATAGTCATAACTTTCATCCTTCACGCACAGCGAAATCCAAACCTGTTTCTCAGAAAAATACCCGGTATTGACGCTGTAGATGAAGCCGTCGGGCGCGCCACGGAAATGGGGAAACCCATCCTCTATTCAACCGGATATTATGATATCTCCGAACTCAGCACTATCTGTTCCGTGAATATCCTGGCGCATGTGGCGAAGAAAGTCGCCCAGTACGATTCCCGCCTGATCGTGCCGTGCAAATACCCCGTTGCCATGACCGTTTGCCAGGAAGTGGTGCGCGAGGCGTATATCAATGCGGGAAGACCCGACGCCTTCAACGCTAGTGACATATTCTTCATTGCCGGGGAGCAGTTCAGCTATACCATCGGCGTGGACAGCATCATGGTGCGGGAGAAGCCTGCGGCTAATTTTTTCCTCGGAACCTTCGCAGCTGAGGCGTTGATTCTCGCGGAAACCGGCGCCACCACCGGCGCCATCCAGATCGCGGGAACCGATTCCAATTACCAGATTCCCTTTTTTATCGTGGCGTGCGATTATTGCCTGATCAGCGAAGAACTCTATGCGGCTTCCGCTTATCTTGCCCGCAATCCCCAGCTGATTGGAAGTCTGAAAGGTCAGGACGCCGGAAAAATGCTCCTCTTCTTCGCCCTGATTGTCGGCACCTTGATGGTGACCATCGGCGTCTTTTTTCCCGATGCCGAAATCTTCAATATAATCAAGCAATTCTTCACAGTGAGGTAACCCTAGATGAGTTTTTTCAAACGCAGACTGCCCCTTTTGATCGTGCTTTTTACAGGCATCGTCATGATGATTTCCTATTACGTGCCGCATAAACCCTTCAGTCAGTTCTGGGATGGCGCCAACAAATGGTACATGCTGATTGCGGGCTTTACCATGGTTCTGGGAGTGGTGAGTCTGGTTCGGAATCACTACCGGAAAATCCGCCAGGGAAAGCAGGGCTTTGGTTACAGCATCGTCATGTTCATCGCCATGATTGTGACAGCCGTATTCGGCGTGATTCCTCACTCCGAGAGTTCGCCCATCTGGGGAAACAGGTCAGGCTCTGTTTTTATGTGGATATTCGACTATATCAATACCGCTGCAGCAGGCACGGTGTATTCCCTTCTGGCTTTTTACATCGCCTCCGCAGCCTATCGCGCCTTCAGGGTACGCACCCTGGACGCCACGATCATGCTCATCACCGCGTTGATCGTGATGATAGGGCGCGTGCCCTATGGCGAGATGTTTTCGGATTTTCTCACGAATAGCATCGGAAAGGGTCTGGTCTTTTTAAGACTGGATAATTTGACCTCCTTTTTTCTCAATTATCCTGTCGTGGCGACCCGGCGCGCCATCACGCTCGGTTTGGGACTGGCGACCATATCCACATCCCTGCGCGTGATCCTGGGAATCGAGAAAACCTATATGGGGGGAGATTGATATTTTTCAGGCGTTCAAGGGAGAAAACCGGTGATCAAGTTTTCGGACAGATTGTTGAAAATAGACCGAAGGATCATTTATTCGCTCCTTGCCATTGCCATCATCATCCCGATCTTTTTCCCGCTGAATCTTCCGGTTAAAATAACCGATGAAGTGCGCGGGGTGTATAATGAGATCGACAATCTACCCCCGGGAAGCAAGGTCCTCGTGGTTTACGATTACGAACCCGCATCCAGACCCGAGGTGGACCCCATGGCTCTGGCTGTCATGCGACATTGCGTCCGGAAGGATTTGAAGGTGGTCGGCATCAGCTACCTGGAGCTCGGACGCGGTAACGGCGAAAATATATTCAATATGATACAAAGCGAATTTGAGGAAAAGGGAAAACATCTGGTCTATGGAGAGGACCTCGCTTACATGGGATTCAAACCCGGCAGGTCCGCCATGATCCTCAACCTCGGGAAGGATTTCAAGGGAACCTGCGTTACCGATTACAGGGGAAATGACGCCTATTCCATGCCCATCCTGGAAGACATCGAGGGACTAGGCGATTTTGAATATCTCGTCTGCCTTCACGATGACAGCTCGGTCAGCATCTGGATTCTATACGGCTTTGAAATCGTAGGCATCAAGATCGGCGCCTGTTGCACCGCAGTTATGGCGCCTGGCATTTACGCCAACCTGGACGCTGGACAGCTCACCGGCATTGTCGGCGGATTGAAAGGCGGATCGGAATATGAAAAACTTCTCAACTATCGCGGCATGGCAACCAGCGGTATGGATTCCCAAACCGTGATCCATATCCTGATCGTGATTTTTATCCTGATTGGAAATTTCTCTTATCTCGCGAAGGAACATTATCTGAAAAAGGAGCAAATGAGATGAGTCCTTACGCCCCTTGGGCTACAACGCTTGGAATCTGGGTAGCCGCAGGCATAACCCTGGCGGTTTATAGTTTCTTGTACAAGGACAATCCCTTTTACAAACTGGCGGAACACCTGTATATCGGCGTATCGACCGGTTACCTGATTGTCATTGCCTGGAACGACGCCATCCTTCCTCAATTCGTCGTCAAATTGTTTTTTCAAAGCCCCCCCGCTTACGTGGTTTTGATTCCAGGCATTATGGGCTTGATGATGTATACGCGTTTTATAAAAGGCGTCAGCTGGGTCAGCCGCATCTCCCTGGCTTTTGTCATTGGCTGGGGCGCTGGCGTCGCCGCGCCTGTGGTGGTGCAGGGTTCCCTCATCCGCCACATGGGTAGCACGCTCACGCCCCTGTTTAAAATGGATTATTTTTCCCTGGATGGCTGGAGCGTCTTCTTCGGCATTCTGGCGCTTGCCTTCTGGGGCAGTCTCCTGTATCTCGTCCAATCCGATAAATATGCGGATTGGGAGCGGGGACGACGCGCCATTCTCATTACAGGCATAGTTCTCTTCACCACCCTTTTCTTTGTTTCATCTATTATCTTTTCCCAGCTTGGAGTGGGAGATGTGTTCGGCTATCTATTCAGCGGAGACAAGACAAACGTGGAGATTCTGGAAAAAAGCCTCGCCGCCTTTATGAGAACCTTTTACGCCCTCGTGATCCTGGTAGGAGTGATTACCGTGCTCTTCTATTTCTTTTATTCCATCGAGCACAAGAAAATCCTCAAGGGCGTCGCCAAAACCGGCATCATCTTTCAAATGCTCTTTTTCGGGGCTGCGTTCGGTTACACGGTCATGGGGCGCGTATCCCTCGCCATCGGCAGGCTCCGATTTCTAGTCGAAGAATGGGTGCAGCCAAGCAAAGCCAGCCACTGGTTTATCGGATTGGGCGCTTTCGTCATAATCGCCCTGATCCTGCTTCTGCCCGAACGACTGAAATCATCGAGGGAGTGATCCAATGATAATATCTGAAAATCGAGGATAAGAATTTTGCTTAAGTTAGCCGAAAAATTATTGAAAATCGACCGGCGCATTATATATGCGCTCCTTGCCATTGCCATCATTATTCCCATCCTTCACCCCCTGAATCTACCTGTTCAAATCACGGATGAGGCGCGCGGCGTCTATAACGAGATCGAAAAACTCCCCCCCGGTAGCAAGGTCATTCTGACATTCGATTATGAACCAGGCTCCAGGCCCGAGGTCGATCCCATGGCTCTTGCCGTTATGCGCCATTGCCTGAACCGAAAATTAAAAGTGGTCGGCATCAGCTACCTGGAACTCGGACGCGGCAATGGAGAAAATATATTCAATATCATTCAAAAGGAATTCGAGGAAAAGGGCGCCCCTCTTGTCTATGGGGAAGACCTTGCCTACATGGGATTCAAACCCGGCTATTCCGCCATGATCCTCAATCTTGGAAAAGACTTCAAGGGAACCTGCGTTACGGATTACAAGGGACTGGACGCTTATTCCATGCCCATCCTGAAGGATATCGAGGGATTGGGCGACTTCAAATATCTCGTTTGCCTCCATGACAGCAGCCAGGTCAATACGTGGATTCTCTATGGTTTCGAAATAGTGGGAATCAGGATTGGCGCATGTTCCACCGCTGTCATGGCGCCAGGCATTTACGCCAACCTCGATGCCGGACAGCTCACCGGTATTGTCGGGGGGCTCAAGGGGGGGTCCGAATATGAAAAACTCCTCGGCTATCGCGGCATGGCGACCAGCGGCATGGATTCCCAAACAATCATCCACATCCTGATCGTGTTTTTTATACTGCTTGGCAATTTCGCCTATCTCTTGAAAGAGCATTCGATGAAAAAACTCTGAAATATCGCCTTCATCTCAAAAGTTTCCTCCTTCCTCCTTTTTTACAATCCTTTCCCTTGACATTTTTCCCTTTTCTCCCAGTTTAGTTACAGCAATTTGGCAAACTCCTGTTCGTTGCAAAATATCGAGAATATGTTGGAACGTCTATCCTTGTTCTTTTAGAAAGGGGGTGAATCTCTTATGATGAATCATGTGTTTATCATTCTCATTGCGCTTGGTTTGATTGTGGGGATGTTCAATGCGCTCAGTGACGCCATGAAGGCGGATACCCTTGAACAGCGCCTGGAGATTCTGAAAACCAGGGGAAAGAATATTACGGACAGCGTGGTGAATATGGCGCAAACCGCGGTGGAACTATGCCTGGATTACATCGCCATGATGGCGCTTTGGCTCGGTATCATGAAGATTGCCGATGAATCAGGCTTGGTCAAATCCCTCGTTGCCCTGATCCGCCCGATCCTGGTTCGCCTCTTCCCGCGCGTTCCCGCCGATCATCCCGCCATGGGCGCCATGCTCATGAACATCGCAGCCAATATGCTCGGACTCGATAACGCCGCTACCCCCATGGGGCTCAAAGCCATGAAGGAACTCCAAACCCTGAATGCGGAAAAGGAAACGGCGACGAACGACATGATCATGTTTCTCGCCATTAATACATCCAGCGTAACCCTTATACCTTTCACTGTTTTTTTATGGCGGGCGAATACAGGCTCTGTTAATCCTTTTGCCATTCTTGTCCCGACCTTGATAGCGACAAGCTGCTCCACCATCGGAGGACCTGCCATGGCGCATTTCCTGGGAAAATTCCTGGGGCGCACAAGGGATTATTACGACGAATTCAAGGCGGGAAAAGACTTGAGCAAACTCGATGACGACAAGGAAGAAGACCAACCTGTCAAGTTATGATGATAATGAGAGGAGTCGAGTATGATGAATCGAAACCGAACAAAAAAATATCTCTTCATTTTCTTTTTTATAATAACGGCGCTTTTCGCATGGACGGTTTTTGCGCAGGATCAGGCTCAGGCGGAAAAGCCCAAAATCCCTTTCAATCCCTTCACTTCCGTTATGGACCTGGTTTCACAATGGTGCATCCCCCTGATCATTTTCGGCATCGCCTTTTACGCCTATGCCATGAAAAAGGTCAAGGTTTACGAGGCGTTCGTGGAGGGGGCGAAGGAAGGCTTCAACGTGGCGATTCGGATCATACCCTATCTGGTTGCTATTTTATTTATCATCGGGATTTTCCGAGCCGGGGGCGCTGAGAAGATATTTATTCGTATGGTGAAACCCATAACGAATCTTGTCGGCGTGCCTCCCTCGCTGCTTCCTCTGTTTTTCATCCGCCCTCTATCGGGAGCGGGCGCCAGGGCTGTCATGATCGATATCTTCAATCATCATGGACCCGACAGCCTGGATGGCTTGATCGCATCCTGCGTTCAGGGCAGCACGGAAACCACATTTTACGTGATTGCGGTGTATCTGGGTTCGATCGGGGTGCGAAGAACGCGCTATGCCGTACCGGCGTGCCTGTTCGGCGACCTGTGCGGGATGATTGCCAGCGTGGTTATATGCAAGTTCTGGCCCTGGCCCTTTTAACATGCCCATTTATATCGGTTGACGCCGGGCTTGGAATGCTGATGGGGTTTTTCGAGAAAATCAAAGAGCCTGGAGAGTTTTGCGAAAATATGATATAATCTCTCCAGGCTCTGGCGATATATGATAATCGGAGGGAAAACAATCCATCGATAATAAGAGGAACAATTCAATCTGAAATTATTGTTTAGCCTCCTTTCCTCAGGATTGGTTTCCCTCCGCGGAAACGTCTCCGCTATTTATTCGAATCCCTCCTTAAAACGCTGATTCGTCATACAAATCTTCCAGGTGATATAATAGTCTTCCACAGTAATGACACTGATAAAGTGAATTTGTTAATTCAATGCCTCCTGATTTGGGCTGATGGAGATAACATCCCGTGCATATGCCATTCTTGATGGGAACCAGGGCGGCGCTTCCGTAACGCTCCTCCATGATCTGGTACCGTTTCATGATCTCGGGTGAAATTTCCAACTCGCAGCGCGCAATCTCGTTTTCATCCCGCAATGTCCGGTACATAGGGCTCGCGTGTTTCAGTTCATGAAGCCGTACTAAAGCTGACAACGTATGAATGAGCAATTGACTTGCGCCGCCTTTCCTTGATTCTTCCGAGAGATGAATCATTCTTTTCTTTCCGTTATATCCTTTGATTGTCAATTTCAACCGAGAATCAACTCATCCTCTTCAAACCTTCCTACTATTATAATATTTCGCCTGGGGCATCCGTGTCAATAAAAAATTTTTATAGCTCATCGGCAAAACGGAGGGCGTAATGGCGGAAGAGGCGGCGGAACAGGATATAAAAAAATCCCGATAAGAGAAAGGCGTAAAGCAGGTAATACAGAAGGCGCGCATCCGGCATCTCCGGCGGGTTCAGAAGGGAATGAAAAAGCAGTCTGCGATATGCAACCACAATCGGCGTGATGGGATTCAATAAATAAAGATAATAAACAGTCTGTCCCAGTTTTTCCGGAATGGCTTCCTCCGCAAGCCAGAAGGGATAGATGATCGGCGTGGCGTAAAACCATCCCGTCAATAAAATCTCCACGATCGACCCGACATCCCGGTAAAAAATATAGAGCGAGGATAGAAAAAGAGAAAGCGTGATCATGAAAAAGGTCTGCAGTAAAATCACTACCGGCAAAAGAAATATATACCCCCCGAACGGCGCCTTGAATCCAATCATGAAACAAAATAATACAAGAAGCGCCAACAGGTGATTCACCAGGTTCGCCAGTACCGATGATATCGGAAATACCGCAGCGTCGAGCTTCACCTTTTTCACTAAATTCGAGTTCGCATAAATCGAATGCATGGCGTCCATCAGCCCTCCGGTGAAAAAACTCCACACAAGGATGCCGGTTAAAAGGTGCAGCGTAAATGGCATCTTTGGATTTCTTTCATTAAACTGCGGCAGCCTCAGAACAGTCGTAAATACAAACCACAGGATCAGCATCAGGAAGAGCGGTTTCCCGAACGACCAGAAAAATCCCAGCGCCGAGGATTTGTACCGGGTCTTCAAATCCCGCTTCACCAAATTCCATACCAGCTCCCTGGATTTCCACATCTCTCTGAACATGAATACGTTCCAATGAAAAATGAATCCGTCTTCGTCATCACGCCAGAGGCGTGATGACTTCGACGCGACAAGCAATATACGATTCAAAATTTACGCATCAGCGGAGAAAACTGAGAGGCTTTCCCGCGATTTACCTCTTTACCTCCATTTTTCCTACGCGAATCCATTGAACGAGCCTCCGCCGCGCCGGACACGCATACGCGCAACTCCCGCATTCCATGCAGTCCATGAGACCCATTCTCAGAAGATCGCCATATTCACGGTTCTCCGTATAAAGCGCCAGTTCCGTGGGATTGAGCCCCATGGGGCATACCTCCACGCACCGCCCGCAATGAAGACAAGGCCGGTGATCCAGGATCGCCACATCCTTCGCAGCCACGCATAAAATTCCCGATGTCCCCTTTACCACCGGAACATCCAGGTATTTCACAGCCTTTCCCATCATCGGTCCGCCCATGATGACTGCATTTCCCTCCGCGCCCTGGTATTCGCAATATTCCAGGATATCCCTGCATACCGTACCGATGCGAACCATGAGATTCCCGGGTTTGCCTATTGCAGAACCGGTAACCGTGACGACACGCTCCACCAGAGGCTTATTCAAGGCAATGGCTTCATAGATCGCTGCAGCGGTTCCCACGTTTTGAACCACGCAGCCGACTTCCATGGGGAGTTTCCCGCTTGGAACTTCACGCCCCGTAACAGCATTGATCAGCTGTTTCTCCCCGCCTTCCGGATACTTGGTTTTACACACAGCGATCTGTATGGGCGCATCCGTTGCGGAAAATTCACCGCATAATTTATTAAGGAGTTCGATCGCATCCGGCTTGTTGTTTTCTATGGCGATAAAGGCGTTTTTGATCCCCAGGATTTCCATGATGATGCGCGTTCCCATAAGGATGGAACGGGGGCGTTCCAGCATCACGCGGTAGTCTGCTGTAAGGTAAGGTTCGCATTCCGCGCCGTTGACAATCAGGGTATCGATCTTTTTATCCGGGGGAGGGGAGAGTTTGAAATGAGTCGGAAAAGCCGCGCCGCCCAGCCCTACTATACCGGCATCGCGGATTTTCCTGCGGAAATCCGCAGCGCGGGAAAAATCAACATCAACAGGCGCATCCTGATCGAATAGCGATGGATTCACGCCCTCGATCCATTCATCCGTTCCATCACCCTCGATCACAATGGATTTGACGCGGGGGCCCAGGGGGTGGTTTCTATGCTCGATCGCAGTGACTTTTCCTGTAATGGAGGAATGAATCGGCGCGGATATCGGTTTGGGCGAATCGGCGATCAATTGACCGGTTTTCACCAGGTCGCCCTTTTTGACGATCGGATCGCACGGCGCGCCCGTATGCTGACTCAAGGGCAGAACAACTATCTTCGGGATGGCAAATCGCTCGATCGCCGCTCCTGCGGAAATTTCCTTCATCTCAGGGGGATGCACCCCCCCCATGTTGAAAGTTTTCATGAATTCTTTCCCTCTTTCTCAACGCAAATCTTTCCTTCTATTGATGACATCCCCATAGATTTGTCAAGCGCTCAAACGTAATTAAAAAAACCACGAAGGCGCAAACGACACGAAGAAGATAGAGAATAAGAAGAAAGAATACTTAATGGCTTGAAAACTTGGAGTTCTCAGAGTCTTTTATTCCAATCCTACAAGTTTTTTAAAGGAAGGAAGTTTATGAAGGGCTTTCAGATCTGGGTCTGTTTTAGCCTGTTCCTTGAAACTGGAATCTAATCCAATCGCCTTTTTAAGGTATTCCAGAGATTCCTTTTCATTTCCCATAAGGGATAAACAACACGCCTTGATGTAATATGAGTTGGCGTTATCAGGAGCGATCTGTATGGCTTTATCAAGAAGTTGAATAGCCTCCTCTAAACGCTTGAGATAAAAAAGCGCCCTTGCTTTATCATTGTAGATATCAGGATTTTTTGGATCCAATTCAATGGCTTTGTCATGAAGCGGAATCGCTTCTTCCCAACGACTGAGTTCCAAAAGCGCTCTTGCTTTGTTAAAGTAGAAATCAGGGATATGAGAATTTATCTCAATTGCTTTATCATAAAGAGGAATAGATTCCTCGAAACGCTTGAGATTGAAAAGAGCAATACCCTTATTATTTAAAAAATCAGAATTATGGGGATTTATTTTAATAGCTTTATCATATATTAGAATCGCCTCCTCGAATTTTTTTTGTTTCGTAAGCGCATTAGCTTTGTTATACAAGAAATATGGATTCTGTGGATTGATATCAGATGCCTTATTATATAGCGCAACAGCCTCCTCTAATCGGTTGAGATATATAAGTATATTCCCCTTTTTATTTAAGTAATCCGGATTGTCAGGATTAATCTGGATGGCTTTTTCTAAAACTTGAATAGCCTCATTGAAACGCTTGAGTTCAAAAAGTGTGGAGGCTTTGTTATAGTAGAGTTCGGAAATATTGTGATCGATTTCGATGGCTTTGTCAAAAATAGGAAGCGCCTCTTCGAATCGCTTGAGATTGAAGAGTGTGGTCGCCTTGTTAAAGTAGAAATCGGGATTATAAGGATCAAGAGCAATCGCTTTATCTATTTCACGAAGCGCCTCTTCGAATCTTCCAGTGATAAAATATAAGAAAGCCAGTAATCCCCATCCATTTGGATCATATTCCTCAATCTCCGTTACTTTTTGTTGAATCGAGATAGCTTTTTCCCATTCCCCTTTCTGTAATAGTTGAAAAACAATAGATTTATCCTTTTCCGTATCCTGAGGATTGAGTCTTTTTATTTCTTTTGCGAGATCGGAAAGGCGATATGCGATGTCCTCCTCTTTCATTTCGTTATCGAGTATCAGGGTTTCCTTGAATGCAAGGCGGGGATGATATGGAAGAACGAGTATCCTTTCCTTATATCTGAAAATTTCGGAAAATTCGGAAAGACAACGACTTTTCATTCCCGCTTCACCATAGGGAACAGGAGA
>JAFGFK010000459.1 GCA_016931135.1 Candidatus Sumerlaeota bacterium
ACGTGGACAGCGTCAATGACCTTATCATGGTATCTTCCTATGATCCGGAAAGCGGGAAAATCTATCCGATTTCTTTCACGACTGCCCGGTCCAGGGCTGTCGATGATCATGACCATCCCTCCATTGCCCCTCTTCCCAATGGCAACCTGTATTTTGCCTATTGCCGCCATGGAAGGGATCGCGGATTCTATCACCGCTACAGTCGGAAACCCGCCCCGGAATCCATTTATGATATAACGCTGGAGGAATTCCACGCCATCGATGCAAATACGTGTTATACCAATATTTACTACCTTACAGCGGAAAAAAGGCTTCACTACTTCGGTAGGGCGCTCAATAATAAACCAACCTGGCTCACATCGAACGATCTCGGTAAAACATGGAGCGATGCGAAAATCTGGATCGTTCCCGAATTTAACGCGGTTCGCCCTTATGTCCATTACGCCTCCAACGGTATTGACCGCATCGATATGATCTATACCGATGGGCATCCGCGAAATGAAAAAAACTCCATTTATCACGCCTTTTACAAGGGAGATCGATTCCGCCGCTCCAGTGGAGATGTCATCAAGTCCGCAGATACCCTTCCTATGGAACATGAAAAAAACGAGAAGGGAACTTATATTTATCGTTACTCCGAGGAGGCGTGGGGAAAAGGTCAGGGTATAAACGATTGGATTCCCTTCGGACGCGCATGGGTGTGGGATATCGAACTTGACTCTGATGGCAATCCCGTATGCGTGATAAGCGTTCAGCTGGATGCCTCTCCAGGTGAAGACTGGACGGAAGGCAGGATTTTCTATTATTACGCCTGGTGGGATGGCTCTATATGGAAAAAGCGGTGCATCGCCCAGGCGGGAAACGCCCTGTACAAAGGCGAAGACGACTTTGCCGGGGGAATCACCCTCGATCCCTCGAACCCTTCCCGTTTCTACATGTCCTCCAACTCCGCCACGCCTTTCGATCTTTCCACCCTTAAAGCGCCGCTATCAGGAAACAATTATTATAAAATCTATCGCGGGGAGTTCGATCGCGCCTCAGGCGCTTGTCAATGGTCGCTTTTTTATGATAATCCGGACAACATGGCGATCCGTCCCTTTATCCCCGAAACAAAGGGACCGGTCGATTGCCTGATCTGGATGGAGGGACCTGATTATCCGAATATGAAGAACTATCCAACGGGCATTGCCGGATGGTTCTCTAAGCGCCCGGATAAGGAATGATTTGTCAAAAGGAGACGCCATGAAAACTAACCAGTTATCGCGGGGAAACGTTGAGATAAAAGATGCCGGGAAGGAAAAAAAGCGGGACGACCTGATCGATATCCTCCGGTTTACAGGACTTACTCTTATTATTCTTGCTCATACAATCCCGACAAAGTGGGTCCTTTTTCAACTCCGCAACTTTGATGTTCCCATGATGGCTGTGGTATCGGGCATGGCGTTCAGTTTGTCCTCTCCTCAGCGTATCCGCCTGGGATCCTATTATTGGAAGCGGATTCTCCGCCTTCTGCTCCCGACTTATGTCTTTTTGACCGTCTTCTTTCTTGTGACGGCATTATGCTTTCATCTCTCCGGAGGTGCATTTCCCTTCAAGGGTAAACTGCTCGGGACGTACGCCCTTCGCAATGTCAGATCCATCGGTTATGTCTGGATCATACGCGTCTTTCTTCTGATTGCGTTGACAGCCCCTCTCCTCCGCTTTTTTTGGAAGAGGCTTCGCCCTATGGCATTTGCCGCCATGCTGACATTCGTTTATATCCTTTATGAAGTTGCCCTGAAACATGTCCCGAAACTCGAACCTGGCTGGCTGAATACTTTTGTCACCATCTACGTTTACTACGCTGTCGCCTATTCCGTTCTCTTCGGATTTGGGATGGCGCTGATAAAACTGAATGGATACCAGCGCCTTGCGTTCGCCATCGTATTCGGCATTGTCTTTGTGCTTTGTGTTTACCTGATGAATACAGGCGACGCCATCAAGCTCCGGATGCAGAGTTTCAAATATCCGCCCCGCGTTTATTATGTCTCTTGGGGATTGTTCATGTCTTCACTACTGAGCTTCATCTTTGTGAAAGGGCGTCTTTTCGGATTCTGGGGCGGACTCATCCGGTTCATGAGCTCCGCCAGTTTGTGGATTTACCTGTGGCACATCGCAGTTCTTTCCGTCATCAACTGGCATATTGATTTATTTCCTGCTTTAAAGGGGCCCTGGATGAAATTCGCAACAGTGATCGTGATTTCCACCCTCCTCACATATCTCCACCGCCTCCTGTTCAGCAGGTTGGCAGAGAAGATTTCCGGAGTTCCTTTTGCTGCAAAGTTCGTCTCCGAGGCGTTTCTCAAGTGAAACAGGCATCAATTCCCGGAAGAAGGGCGGAAAGATTCCTGTTGATATAAAATCCTCTGTTAACTTTAAATAATAGATGTTATATGATTTGTTAAATAGTTTTTGTAATTCTCAGTGTAAAATATCTCAAAGGTGGAATAAAACCATGCGAAAAACATTTCTTCTCATTCTCCTTTCCTCCTTTCTATCCTCCATAGCCGTGGCGAAGGAGGATTCATCCTTTTCCGCCGATCTCCCCAATGATATCAAGTGGGAAACCAATACGACCGATCCCCCCATCGGCGATCCAAAAGCCATAAAAGGCGGAACCCTCTATGATTACATGGAGGATTATCCCCTCACCTTCCGCCTCATGGGTCCCAACTCCAACGACTCCTTCGCCTCATGGAACCGAGCCTATACCATGGACTTTTCCCTCGTGAATCGCCATCCTACTACGGATAACTTCATACCCTGGATGGCAACCCACTGGTCCATACAGCCCGATAACCAGACAGTGTTTTACAAACTCGATCCTGATGCCAAATGGAGCGATGGCAAACCGGTAACAGCGGACGATTATGTATTCTGCTGGGAAATGATGCTCAGCGAATTCATCGTCGATCCCTTCTACAACAACCACGCAAAGGATTATTACCAGTCCGTGGAAAAAATCGACGATTATACTTTGAAAATCGTCGGCGCCAAACCCAGCTGGAGACCGCTCGTTGATTACAACCTTTTTCCCATGCCGAAACACGCCATCAAGCTCGGTCCCGATTGGGTGAAGGAGGCGAATAACGCCTTCCAGCTGGCGGTGGGACCTTATGTGGTCTCCGAAGCGGAGCCCGGGCGCCGCGTAGTATTCTCCCGCATCCAAAACTGGTGGGGAGATAAAAAACATTACTTTAAAGGCATGTATAACGTGGAGAAAATTGTTCTCAATCTCCTGCCCCATGAACGCGACCTCGATTATTTCAAAAAAGGGGAACTCAGCTTCATCAGGGTAAATACGGCAAAAATATGGGCGGAAGAATTGAACTTCGACGCCCTGAAAAAAGGCTGGGCGCATAAAAAAAGAATCTTCGTGGAATACCCCTCCGGCATGTACGGGCTTCATACTAACCTCGAAGCCCCCATCTTCCAGAATAAAGACTTCCGCAAAGCCATGCAGTACCTGTTCCCCTTCGAAACCATCAACTCCAAACTCATGTATGACAGTTATTATCGCCAGGTTTCCTTTTTCCAGGGAACCGAATATCAAAATCCAAATCTGAAGCCCTATGGTTTCGATCCCCGTAAGGCAAGGGAACATCTGCAAAAAGCCGGATTTACCAAACGCGGCTCGGACGGCATCCTCGTAGATCAATCCGGTCGCCGCGCATCCTTCTCCCTTATCTATGGCTCCAAATCCATCGAGCGCCACCTTACCGTTGTTCAGGAAGCGTACAAGAAAGCCGGGGTGGAAATCAATCTGAACCTCCTCGAAGGCGCCACGGCGTTCAATCGCGGGCTCGAACGCAAATATGAAATGACCCTTACCAGCCGCACTTCCGGATTCTATCCCGATCCCTATCAGTACTTTCACAGCAAATTCAAATCCACAACCAACAACAACAACATCTGGGGATTCGGCGCTCCGGAAACCGACAAACTCATCGAAATCTACAACTTCAACATGGATAAATCCAAACGGCTCGAAGCCATGTATAAACTCGACGAGATCATTTACGATGAGGCGTTTTACATCCCCTTCTGGGATGCGCCGTATATCCGCATACTGTATTGGGATTACTTGCGCTGGCCCGAATTCTTCCTCCCTAAACGCACCCAGCAGATTACCGATTGGCAGGTTTTCTGGATCGATCCTCAGAAAAAAGCGCGCCTTAAAACCGCCATGGAGAAAGGAGAAAACCTCGGAGAGGACGCCATCGTTGACATCGATCCCTACGGAGTGAAAATGAAAATGGAAACAAAGCAACCATGAATCCAGCAATTAACAACTCACAACTCACAACCCACAATCCACATCTCCCGAACCATCTCCTCAACATCCAAAACCTCAAAGTCTCCTTCCACATCGAGGAAGGAATCCTCCATGCAGTTGATGGAATCTCCTTTTCCATGAAACAGGGAACCACCCTCGGGCTCGTGGGCGAATCCGGTTGCGGGAAAAGCGTAACCGCCCTTTCCGTGATGCGCCTCATCCCCGATCCCCCCGGCAAAATTGAATCCGGCGGCATTCTCTGGAAGGATAAAAATCTGCTCACCATTCCCCTCGCTGAAATGCAGGAATTACGAGGCAGGGAGATCGCCATGATCTTCCAGGAGCCCATGACCTCCCTCAATCCGGTCTTTACCGTGGGGAGGCAGATGGAGGAGGCTCTCCACGCCAAATTTCCCATGAAGAAAGACAAAGCGAAAAAAAAGATCATGGATATGCTGACTTTTGTAGGGATATCCGATCCGGATTCCCGGATTCAAAACTATCCCCACGAACTCAGCGGCGGCATGATCCAGCGCATCATGATCGCCATGGCGCTCCTTTCACAGCCCGATCTCCTGATCGCAGATGAACCTACAACCGCCCTCGATGTCACCATCCAGGCGCAAATCCTGCAGCTCATGAAAGAACTCCAGCAAAAAACCAGCATGTCCATCCTGCTCATCACCCACAACATGGGCGTGATCGCCGAAACGTGCGATGAAGTGGTTGTGATGTATGCGGGACGCATCATGGAAAAATCCAATGTTCATGCGCTTTTCGATAATCCGCTGCATCCTTATACATTCGGGCTCCTGAAGAGCATTCCGCCAAAAGGCGTCACACGGGAAAAGCCTCTTTTCACCATCGAAGGAACCGTTCCCTCGCTCTTTCATCCGCCAAAAGGCTGCCGTTTCGCGGAACGCTGCTTTCAAAAAAAATCGCTCGATAAGGAGAAACAGGACGCCTGTTTCAATTTGGATCCGGATTTACGTCTGTTAGAAGGCGATCGACTTGTCGCCTGCCATTTTCCTTTAGAAAAAGATCGGATGAAATGAAAGACGCGCTTGATCCCGAAAATGGAAAGTTCATACTCAGGGTAAACTCCCTTGTGAAACATTACCCCTTGCGCGGCGGGATTTTATCCAGAAAAATCGGATACGTCAAAGCGGTGCAGGATGTATCTCTTGACATCCGTGAGGGAGAAACGCTCGGGCTGGTAGGGGAGAGCGGCTGCGGCAAATCCACGCTCGCAAGAACCATGATCCTTCTCGAAAAGCCCACCTCGGGCAACATCCTTTTCGAGGGAAAAGACATCGCCTCTCTCTCTTCAAAGGAACTTTTTCAGGTGAGAAGGAAAATCCAGATGATCTTCCAGGATCCTTATTCGAGCCTCAATCCAAGAATGACTATCGGGGAGATCATCCGTGATCCCTTGATTGTTCATAAAACAGGAAGCCGAAAGGAACAGGAGGAAAAGGTCGCCTCGCTGCTTATCCGCGTGGGGCTTTCCCCGGATATGATGGATCGTTATCCCCACGAATTCTCCGGGGGGCAGAGGCAAAGAATCGGCATTGCCAGGGCATTGGCGCTCGATCCTCAGATTCTGATTGCGGATGAACCGGTCTCATCCCTCGATGTCTCCGTGCAATCCCAGGCGTTGAACCTTTTGACAGAGTTGCAAAAGGACATGGAATTGACCTATCTTTTCATCTCCCACGATTTATCCGTTGTGGAATATATCAGCGATCGCATCGCCGTGATGTATCTGGGAAGAATAGTGGAAATGGGCGATACGAAGGAGATATTCGAAAATCCCGCGCATCCTTATACCCGCGCGTTGATGGAGGCTGTTCCTGTTCCCGATCCGAAAAGGGGGGGGCGGAAGATCATATTGAAAGGGGAGCCGCCGAGCGCCATTCACCCCCCATCCGGATGCGCCTTTCATCCCCGATGCCCGTTTGTCATCCCCGAATGCAGGAAACAGTTGCCTCTTCTCGAGCCTTTTTCCCCCAGAAATACTTCGTCTCATCTCGTCGCCTGTATACGAAAATAGTTGATATGATGTTGCTTCTCAATTTTCAATATTATAGATAATAATCCTTAATCGATTCAATTAGTCAAAATTATTATATTGTTGGTATTTTCAAATTTAATGTAAAATTATCTTTACAGTGATGATAGATATTATCTATAAACATTGACTAAAATTGTCTTGATCAAAGTTTTTTATTAACTTTTTGATTCAACAAAAGAGGAATTATGGATAAAAAAATACATAAATCGTCATTTCAAAGATTATCTGTAATTGTACCAGAGAATCCTTTTGCACCACCCAATCTAAAAGGAAAACGCCACTGTTTATGTGCGTTAGATGTTTCTAAACTTATGGAATGGTGGCCCGGAATGCCATATTCCCCACATCGAGACATAGAGAAGGTTAAAGCTATCCAAAGATCACTTGATTGGAAACGCGTTGCTCATATTGCAGCGTATCTTCTACAAGAAGAAATTATTGATACTCCAGAAAAGCTAAACAAATATTTTATGAAAATATATGAACCCAAAAAATCCGAAGCTGGTCGTGAATGGCCACCAAAAGTAAGCAAGGTGATTGGTTATCAAAGAAGTGAATTCCCAACCTTCTCTAATGTGCTTCTTCATGTAAATAACGCAAAAATCGAGGATATTGATATTTCCAAAGGACAGCATGGAGCAGCAAAACTGATATTTGATGAAAATGATCCCAAACTGAAATTTTCTGTCATTGATGGACAACACAGAATAAATGGTGCTTATTTTGCACTATGTATACTACGCGAAAAAATTAAAGACACGAGGTGGGACATCCCTTCAGAGGTTTTTCTTGATTTGGATCCACCTGATGCGCCCCCACGTAAACAAGCGCAAATTTTCATAGATGTTAACTTTTATCAGAAAAAAGTTGACAGGTCACTTGTTGCCGACCTTTTTCCTACTGCACGTGGAAAAAGAGAACCATTAGATCTTAAAGAACGTGCCCAGGACATTGGAAGAAAACTTATGCTGGAGACTGGCCCTCTTGTTGGAATGATACAGATACCTGGGATACGTTATGGGGTAAAGGATGTTATAACGCTGGCTACCCTTAATGGGGCCATCGAAAATGTTCTTGAAATTATGGAAAACCATGATATTAGTAGCCTTGAGATGCAAACAGAATTTTTGGCCCAATGTCTTACAGCATGGCTGGAAGCGTCAGGTCGTTTCGAGAATAAGGAACGCAAAAAGACGGGAGTTCTTAGTCCACAAAATGTCGCTTATCAAGGTCGTATCCTTGTATCGGTTATAACTTTAATTCCAGC
>JAFGFK010000460.1 GCA_016931135.1 Candidatus Sumerlaeota bacterium
AAAATCAAGGCGCAATCCCGCCATGGCGGGATTGCGCACTCCAAAATAACTCTTTCGACAATGGGATTCATCGGAAAATTGAAATGCACCCAATTTTGAGATGCGGGGAACTTGCCCCGTGTCTCCTGAATTATCATTGGAATATAATTATGAGGCTGGTTTTTGTGATATTTGCTTCATTGTTTAAGAAGGATTGTTACAACCTTTTTGGGCGCTATCTCAAGGGAAACCCGGTTTTCCTTGTATTTGAGATCGCCGCCCTTGATCGGTTCTTCGTTCATGTTGGAAATCTGCGCCCGTTTTATCGCAAAGGGAAGATCGATGGTTCCCTTGATCGCGCGGCTGGTTGGATTGAATACGCGCAGCGCGATTTCCTTTGAATCCTCCGCCTTCTTGAACGCGCTGAGAACAATATCCGACGGTTTGATCTCGAGAAATCCCGCGCTTGGCGGAAGCAGGGGAACGCCCCTTGCCTCCTCCTTGTGAAGAGGCGCGGATTGCGCCGGTTCCAATGGCAGGATGAATCGTTCAGCCTCCTGCATCACACAGCCTTTGTCCCAATCCCCCTTGTGCGCATATATTGCATAACGCAGTTCATGCGGTCCCAACTGCTGCGATAAAATCTGATCCGGACGCCTTTCCCACCGCGCGGTAACGGTGCAAAGCGTAACCTCGTAACTCCGCAAAAGCGTGAGAATGATCGCCCGGCGATCGTCATCCGTTACCTCATACTCATGAATGCCCTGGTTCAGGATCGCCATTCCGTTCTTGCCATCGGAGACATCGACGAATCTCAAACAGGGATACTGCGGATTCGCCGCCTGGCTGTAGGGATGATCCGGGCTGCGGTCTATAATGCGCTCCACAACGTCAAAGGGCGTTTCTGCATGGGAATATTTCGCGCCGGAAAGGCAAGTTGGAAAAACCACGCGCAGTCTGTGATTTTTCGCCCTGTTGTCAAAACGTGTCACGCACTCCAGCCGCCGCGATCCTGCGCGGAGCGTGAAAAAACTCTCGATATCGAGCGCCTCCAGCTTGTCTCCGCGTTTTGCGTAGTGATGGGAATCATTGAAAATAAGTCCCGATGGAATCTGAATATGATATGCAACCCTGATCGTTCCGGAAAGCGGCGTATTTTCCTCGCACGAGATTTCCACGGGAAATCCCTTACTGGAGATCACTCGATCTTGCGAAGGGCGCCGACTCTCCCATCCCGATCCGGTCTCTCCATCATCCTCGAAGTAATGAAGCCCCCGGTATATCTGCCCGCTTTCCTTGTTCAGAATATCGAGCGTTCCATCGGATTGGAAATCCACCCGGATAAATTCATTTTCCAGCCGGCTTGCGCCGATGGCGATTCTCTCCATCTCCTGGGGAATGACATTCGCCCGTTTCATGACGTATGTGCGGTAACCCATTCCGGGAATATCTTCAGCCATGATATGCAGCTTCACCACCCACCCCACAAGGGACATGGTAAGGTCCGTATTGTTGCGAACGGTTTTTTCATCCGGTTTGCGATAGATAAAAGACCATTTCACCGGTTTCTTCCCTTTTATTTCCTCAAGAACGAAATCCGGCATATCGAGATTATAGGGCGTATCGATGTAAGCCTCAACAACTTCGGATCGCTTGTAAGGAGATGGGTTGAAAATCGTGATAACAATTTCATCCGGCGCTGCGCCTGTCGTGTCGATCCTTGCCTGAAGCCTCCCCAGCGCCTCATCCGTAAGGGCGTTCGAGATATTGATCACCTGATCCAATCTGAAATGGGCGTCCTTTTCCAGGGAATCGACCCCGCATCCGGCGACTGTATCGTGCGGGTGCGTTTGCAGCAGATGCTTCCATGCCATATCGAGATATGTTTTGGGATAATCGTATCCCATCGTATAGAGGAGCGTGGAGAAAGTCTCCGCTTGGCGCTGGAGCAGGTATGCCGCCTTTGTTTGTTTAACCTTCTGCCGGATGCGCGAGGATATGACATGTTCCAGGTTGGAAACATGGGGGGAGGGAGGGCCCGGATTTCTCATCTCGCCTTTTAAAACGCGCAGTTCTTCCAGCTTGAGATGCCGCTTGAGTTCGCCGATGAATTTCGGCATGGAGCTGAACAGGATTTCGTGATCCGAATTGATGATCTTTTGCAGTTTCTTCACCAGCTCCGCCTCGAGTTCATCCGGCATGGTGGTGTCCATTCCCTGCATCAAAGGGATGATCGGAGTGGTGTAATGGGGGAGTTCCAGTTCGAGAAGTTTCTTCCAGGAAGATAAAATCCGTTCTTCATGGATTTCAAGTTTTGGGCGTTGAAGAAAATAATGGTCGTACTCGTGATCCTTTCCGGAGCGTTTGAAGGGGAGCCCTGGTTCGTTCCATTTGTAGATGCGATCGAGCCAGCCATTGCCGAAAACAACAGGTCTCCACACCTCCATGAAAAAATTATATCGGGAGCGGGAACCGAACCTGCTGCACAGTCCCCTTGTTCCATCCGGCGCCTCCCAGATGAATTCTGCGGATGGAGAGTCAAAAGCCGTTACTCCCCTGTAAAAAAGTATGAAATCAATCCCGAATCCAGCGTAAATCTGTGGCAGCTGCGA
This sequence comes from Candidatus Sumerlaeota bacterium, assembly GCA_016931135.1. GTDB lineage: Bacteria > Sumerlaeota > Sumerlaeia > MWCT01 > MWCT01 > JAFGFK01. The sequence goes on from JAFGFK010000460.1 coordinate 2,592, forward strand.
AACCTGGGTGAAACCAAAGGGGGTGTAGCCCACCTTCATCACGGGACCGAATCTTTTCGCCAGCCGATGCCCCACAAGGAGATTGCGCGCTACGGATTCGCCTGTGAGGGTTTGACAATCAGGCGCTGTGTACCAGGGTCCGATGGTGAGCCGTCCCTCCTGAACGTATTTGCGAATCGTCGCCTCCCTTTCGGGTCTGATTTCGAGGTAGTCCTCCAGCGGAATGGTTTGGGAATCCAGGAGAAAGGTATATTCCGGAATTTTATCGAATATCTCGAACAGACGATCGAGGAACTGTATCAGGAGATGACGGTGTTTCTGAAAGTCAAGCGTCCACTCGCGATCCAGGTGGGAATTGGGGATAAAATGCGCCCTGAGTTTTTTGTTCATAAATTCAATCTCCTTATGTATATACATAAAAGTTGAATATGGATATGTATATGAGAATTTAATGTCAAGTCGGATTATTTGTAACGTTTCGCTTTTTCAAATATCTGAATTTCGGCTATTATTTTTTCTTGCAACTCGTATAATTCTATATCAATCTCTCCCTTCAATTTTATCAGTTTGGAATCCAGTTTTTTTGAACCAAAGGGGGATATATCATGGGAAATCTCGCATTGATCGGTGGAAAACCTGTTCGAACGAAACCGTTTGTTTTTTGGCCTGTGTTCGGCAAGGAGGAAGAAAAAAAACTGCTCGATGTGTTCCGCAGCGGCAAATGGTGGTACGGGGAAAAAGTCAAAGAGTTCGAGGAATCATTCGCAGCCTTTCACAAGGCGAAATACGGAGTGTCCTGCTGCAATGGCACCATCGCCATCCAGATCGCTCTCAAGACTCTCGGCATCGGCGCAGGCGACGAGGTACTCGTTCCCGCTTATACCTTCATCGCCACAGCTTCCGCCGTCATTCATTCCAACGCCGTTCCGATTTTTGTCGATGTGGATGAAAACACGATTAACATGGATCTCAATCAGGCGGAAAAACTGATCACGGATAAAACCCGCGCCATCATGGTTGTCCATTTCGCCGGACTCCCCATCGATATGGACCGCGTCAACGCAATCGCGAAAAAACACAATCTCAAGGTGGTGGAGGATGCAGCCCATTCCTGGGGGACCCAGTGGAAGGGAAAAGGCGCAGGCGCCCTCGGAGATATGGGAACCTTCAGCTTCCAGATGAGCAAGAATATCACAGCCGGTGAAGGGGGCGTCATCCTGACCAACAACAAGGAATACGCCGATACGGCGCGCTCCATAACGAATTGCGGCAGGCATGTAGGGCAACCCTGGTATGCGCATTATCTTGTAGGAGGGAATTACAGGTTGACGGAACTCCAGGCAGCTGTTTTGCTTGGGCAAATGACTCGCCTTGAGAAACATCTCCTGAAAAGACAGGAGAACGCCGAATTTCTCAATGCGGAGTTGGGGAAAATACCTGGTATTGTATTGCCGGAAACAGACAAGAGGGTGACCCGCCGCGCCTATCATCTCTATCTCCTGCGCTATCTGCAGAATGAATTCGGGGGGCTTCCCAGGGAGAGATTCATCGAGGCGTTGAAAGCGGAAGGACTCCCCGCATCAGGAGGTTACCTCACGCCGGTTCATAAAAATCACTGTTTTCTCGAACTGAAAAGCGCGCGCGGCAAGCAAAACTGCCCCCTTTCCTGCCCTTACTATGGGAAAAAGGTGGACTATTCCAAAGTTTCCATGCCCGTTGCGGAAAAATTGTGCAAAGA
>JAFGFK010000053.1 GCA_016931135.1 Candidatus Sumerlaeota bacterium
ACTGAGGAATATCAGATCAGGTATGAAGACGGAACCTCGACCAGTTCGCTCCAAACCGGAGACCACCTTATAAACTATGGTTTGTTTGTTCGCCTGGAGGAGCCGGAAACCTCCGAATTGATTTATATCGAGAAACGCTGATCTTGTTTATTGCGACAAATTCCGTTTCACTCTGTCGATGAGCGCCATCATGCGTCTGCCGTATTCCACATAAACGTCAAAACGCGCCTGTTCCGGAGATTTCACGGAATCATCATGATACACTACCGCAATATGAGGCTCGATCGAGAATCCGCCATCATATTCGCGAGATAAAAGATCGGTTACGATTTTCTCTACGTCACCCTTTCCCTCGGTGGGATAGGTAAATATCTCTTTCCCCGTTTTCTCCTCGATGTACCCGTCTTTTATATGAACATAAATCACATGATCCCTTACATGGGAGTAAAACTCCCACGAGGATTGTTTCGGATAAGGGCGGGGTTTGGCGTAATCGTTGAAGACCACGGGATTGCCCGTATCGAAGACCAGCTTCAAACCCGGAACATTTTCCAGAATCTCCAAAGAAAAGGGCCACCCCATGCCGCCGTAACACATGCAGTTTTCATGAACCGGCTGTATCCCTTCATCGAGGAACATGCGGCAGATTTCGCGCAGCTTCCTGAAACGCTCCTCTTTCATTTGATCCTGCGGCTCCCGATCCTTCAAAACCGCATAGCTCATGATCCGCACGAGTTTTGTCCCCAGCCGTTTCATGCGGGGGATGGCGCGCCTTGTTTCTTCCAGAGATTTTTCATTCGGATCATCGATATTTTTCCCATGATTGGCGATTGCGGATCCGAAGCAGTTGATCATAATCCCAGATTCCTCGAGTTTTCCGTAAACCGCGTCGAATTCGGCATCGGAAAGATCATGAATGTTTTTCCCGTTTACGCCCCTCGCCTCGATGTATTTCCAGCCAAGCGTCTTTGTAGCGCGAATCTGTTCGTCAATATCAACAGCCGCCTCATCTGCAAAACCTGTTAAATACATGTCAAATTCTCCTTGATATAATTGAAACTCATTTTCATCGACTCGAAGGGGTCCCTGCGGCAGATGTCCTGTTCCACGCAATACCAGAGGCAGCCCGAATCTTCCGCAGCCTTTATAATGGATTTCCAATCGAGATTCCCCTGCCCGATTTCCGCAAATTCCGGTTTGTTTTCCTCGTTGATCACGTAATCCTTCAAATGAATCGCCGGAAGCCGGTTTTTCATTTTCCTGCACCAGGCGACCGGATCTCCGCCACCGTATTGCGCCCAGTAAGTATCCAGAAGCCCCTGGAGATTTTCCGGATCGGTTTCTTCATACAATATCTCCAGAATGGTTTTATCCCCGAATCTGCGGAATTCAATATGGTGATTATGGTAAACCAGCGTAACGCCCGCTTTACGAAAAACTTTTCCCGCCTGATTCAGCTTTCGGGCGAATTGTTTCACATCATCGAGGGTATTGAAGGATACGCCGGAAGGGTGGGGATAGCCCGTGATCTTGCAATTAAGGATTGAGAGGCGTTCGATGATTTTTTCCGGTTCGTTCAGAAGTTTTTCCCCAGGTTCGTGCGTAACGCAGCATGTGAGTTCCAGATCGGAAAGGATTTTGGCGAGGTCCTTTTCCGGAATCGGACCCAGGGCGCTGAGTTGAACCGCCTGGTATCCAATAGCCTTGACCTTCTTGAGAGAGGCTTCGATTTCAGGGGGAGTTTTCATGAATTCCCGGAGCGTATAAAGTTGTGCGGCAACCTGTTCAATTTTCATGGCTTTTAAATCTCCTTGAAAAAAGATTTATCGCAAAAACGATTTGCTCATATCCGTTTTTTCCGATTCTGCGGTTTGCTTGACGAATTTCGACTCGGCAATGAGTTTATTGAGGAGCTTCTCATATTCCGCGCTATCGATGGGGATATCAATGGTTCGATTCATCACGGAGGAATAGATCATGGCGTTGGCAAGTTCTACTGAGGCGAGCCCTTCTTCTCCCCGGGAGAGAAGTGGGGCTCCATCCAGGATCGCGTCCACGAATCTCTGAATGACTTCCGCGTGCTGTCCCCCGTTTCCCTCCACGTGAATTTCTATAGTCTCCGCCTTGGGCCTTCCAAAGGCTTCTTTTGTCGTTTTATTGAAAACGCTGGTGGGCGTTTCATTCCGCGTGAAAAGGATTTTGTTGTGTTCATAAACCAGCTTCCCCTTGTCTCCTGCGATCTCGAGGCGATTGGAGCCCGGCGTCTCGCCGGTTGATCCGATGAATATGCCGGTTGCCCCGTTTTCATACTCCATGTAAGCCGTGACCTCATCCTCCACCTCGATCTTGTGATATTTCCCGAAACTGCAGAAGGCGCGCATCCTGATCGGCATGCCAAGCAGCCATTGCCACATATCCAGCGTATGGGGGCATTGATTCAAAAGCGCGCCGCCTCCTTCCCCTTTCCATGTGGCGCGCCAGGTTCCCGATGCGTAGTAAACCTCGGGGCGAAACCATTCCGTTATGATCCAGCTGGCGCGCTGGAGGGGACCCAGGTCGCCGTTCAGGATCATCTTTCTGATCTCCTGGTAATGAGGATCGGTGCGCTGGTTGAACATTACGGCAAATACGCGGCTCTTGTCCTTGTGCGCGGCAATGAGGCGTTCGCAATCCGCCTTGTGTACGGAAATCGGTTTTTCCACAAGCGTATGCAGCCCCTTTTTCAAAGCCTCGATCCCAATGCTCGTATGGGAGTAATGAGGCGTGCCAATGATGACCGCATCGACCTCCCCCGAATGGATCAGGGCGCTGCTTTCATTGAATAGTTTCAATCCGGTATCCTGATAAGGAACCAGTCTTTCCGGATGATTGTCGCATATTGCAGTCAGGACGCATCGCGAAATCTTTTTCCCTTGCAGTATATTGTAATGATGTTTGCCGATATTCCCCATCCCGATTAATCC
>JAFGFK010000461.1 GCA_016931135.1 Candidatus Sumerlaeota bacterium
CCGATATTTTTTCCCATCCAGCACCCGCGAACCTTGTCCTTGTATGCATTTCCATCCAGTATGATTTTTTTCATCATGCAATCCTTTCTATAATAACATATTCAGATTTTACTTGGTTTCTTCCTTTTCATGGAAGACCTGGGAGGAGTAGACATAAAGTTTTGTATCTGGGTCCTTCCAAGCGCCGTTGGGAAGACCCGCCTTGCGGCAGATGCCCTTCAAGAATTCATCGCGATCCCAGCCCCATTCCACAGGCACTTGAGGCAGGAGCAATCCCCGGTTCCACCCATTCTCGATGATCAAGCCGTGCTTTCCGATCTCGATTTTGTTGACATCGCTTATGAGCCGCTGGGGGGTATTGATGGATATTTCGATGCGAATATCGGGGACTTCGGAAGCCTTAACCGCCGGAAAGCGCGGATCGCTGAAGGCGGCGCTGAAGGTATTTTCCAGAACCGCTTCGTAAATAGGGGAGATTGCCTCCACATGGCCAATACAGCCGCGAAGTTCACCCTTTTTGGTGAGGGTGACGAACAATCGTGATTTTTCCTTCAGGTTCTGCGTGAGATCATATTGCGAGAGATCAGGGCGATAGGATCGGTTTTTCGTAATGCCGGCAAGCATATCCCGGGAGAGTTTAAGAAGCGTTTCCTGTTCCTCATGAGAAAGCGTGGGGGGATCGGGCTCGCCGGATTCAGGAGTAGAATTTTTGTTTCCCGTTTTCTCTTGTTTATCTTTTCCCTTATCCTCTTTATGTTCGGCGGGAGAAGAGGTCAAAGCGAAAACCACGGCGCCGTAACCGCAGGTGCGGTCTTCATGATCGCCTTCCTTATCGGCGCTGGTGTAATAATCGAGAATATGTCCCTCGATATTTCCCTTTTTCTTCAGAATCCGGATCAGGAGTTCAACCGGATTTTTCCCGCATACTGTAGCGCCGGTTTTGTCCAAATAAGATTGGAAACCTTCCGCATCGAGGTTTGCCATGTATTTCAAAGCCTCGCGATCGTGTTCGTGGATGCGGTCAACAAGGGCTTTTCCTTCAAGGTTCCGGAACGGAGCGTAACCGTATCCGATTCCATAATGGTTCAAATCCGTACTGGCGACAAAAAGCGTATCGTTTCCCACATAGGGAGACAAAATCTCAACGGCTTTGTTCATGGTTTTTTGATCCAGGTGATCCACTATCAGGGAAACCAGGGAGAATTTCTCGAGGCTTCTCTGGAGAAAGGGAATCTGGTTTTCATCCGAATGTTCCGAGGCGTGAAGGCTGGGTATAGAGATAAAAACATCGGAATGTTTGAGCAGTTCCTTTACCAATTCCTGATCGACGGGAACATTTCCCAGGGGCGTTTCATAGGCTTTAACGGGGAGAACGGATATTTTCCCGAAACCGCCGGAGGAGTGCGATAAGGCGAGGATGATGACGCGTTTATATTTTTCCCCTTTTATCTGTTTATAATCCACGCCCATGACAGGTCCTGCGTAGAAATATCCCGCATGGGGGGAAATAAGGGCGACGATATCTCCTTGCAGTTCCTTTTGAGTCGCCTGCGTCAGATAGCCATCCACTTCCATTTTGAGTTTATCGGGATTGCCTGGAAACCAGAATCCCGCGCCGGAGCATTCGTGGATTTCCTCCGAGGCTTTTGAACCGAAGAGAAAAAAAGAAAGGATCAGGGTCATACCCGCCAATCGTACCAGGGAATATTGAAGAAACATTTCGAATCGCCCCCTTGAATGTTTTTTCCAATAAGAAGAATGCGGAACTGATCATAAAGCTGGAGGATAGTCGGTTCAATAGAAAAGATATCTGAAAAACTTGTCCACCATAGTCACACCTGAAGCGTAACAACGGTGGATGAAAACAGAAGAGAATCCTGCGTGGAAAAAAAATACTACTACAAACAATAGGAAAACCATTGAAAGAATAATGGATTTTTATAGAGAATGATCCTGCCCATCTTATTCCGCAATCCTCGTAACAAAGTCATGATGCGCTTATTTCGGATTGGGAGACCACTCCATCCTGCATTTCATAGATCGTGTCAAAGATATCCAGGGCGCGATGATCATGGGTCACGACAACGATGCCAGATCCATGTTCATGGGCAACCTTGCGAAAGAGATCCATCACCTGACGTCCCCGGTGGCTGTCCAATGCTGCCGTAGGCTCATCCGCAAGGATCAGTTCAGGTTGATTCGCCATGGCGCGCGCCACTGCGACACGCTGTTGCTGTCCTCCTGAAAGGGCTGAGGGGAAATGTTCGGCTCGATCCGCCACGCCCAGGTAATCAAGGAGGTTCCACGCCCGCTTTCTGGCGGCGAATGATGACCATCCATTCAGTTCCAGGGCGATCTGAACATTTTCACGCGCCTTCAAAAAGGGGATGAGATTAGATTTCTGAAAGATGAATCCGATGTTTTTCCTCCTGAAAGTTCGGAGGTTGACAAGGGGACGATGTCCATCCATTACCATTCTGCCTCCCATGAGTATTTTGCCCACTGTTGGGGGATTGATCAAACCCATTGCCGTAAGCAGGGTGGATTTTCCGGCGCCGCTGGGTCCAAGCAGGGCGACAAGTTCGCCCCGGTTCACTGTCAGGTTGACGTCCCGCATGGCGATGACTTCCGTATTGCCGCTGCCATAAATCCTGGTCAATCCCCGCACTTCAACAGCCGGTTTGGATTCGGCGTCTTTATTCATCAGGACAATGCCTCGTTTGGTTTCACTTTCATGGCTTTCCATACGCCTAAAAATGACGAAAGAATGGAAATCACAACAACAATGACAGCAAGTCGAACCAGATCATCATCCATGAGAATGACCCTCCTGGGGAAGCGTGGAAAAATTTTCTGTCCAAGCATAAAGGCGATGCCATACCCGAAAGCGCCCAATAAAAGCGCCTGTTGCATGATCATTCCGAGAATAACGCGATTCGGGGCGCCGATCAGCTTAAGTAAGGCAATGTCATGCAGTTTATCAAGGGTCAATGTATAAAGGATTAACGCCATGATGATGGCGGAGATGATGGTAAGCAACATGCGGAACAAGCCGATCTGGAGTTTCGCCTTCTCCACGGGACCGGCAAGCATGAGGGCGCGCTCCTCATTGCCGGTATATACCGTAACATCGGCCCAGCCGGAAATGGTTGTTGCCACTTCATGAGGGTCCGCGCCGGATTCGAGACGAAGCACGACAGCGCTGATGGAAGGAGGGGCAAGCGCAGGAATGATCGAAGATTCCCCCTCGGCGCGTTCGGCCAGAGAAGGTTGGATGCGGCTCAGGTCAATGCGCGATGCCCTGCCAAGGCGGGCAGCCCGTTCCAAACGGATGGATTCGCCGGTAATATCAAACTGGATCGCCTGGGCATCGGAAACCGTGAAAAACGCCAAGCCATTCCCTCCGGAATCAATCATGCCGCTTGTCAATCCAACAACGGTAAAGAAATCTTTCCCCAGTTGGAGGCGTTCTCCCAATCCCAAGCCAAGTGTGCGATCAGCGATCATTTCGTAATGACTTTGCGCCAGGCATCTGCCGGATATGAGAGGCAGCCATTCCCCATGGTCTTGGGGCCAATCCAAGCCCAGTACGGCGATACGCAGCGGCTTGCCGTGAATTTCCCGCTGTATGGTATGAAAGACAAACTTGCGCGCTTGTGCGACGCCTGGAACTGCCGCCACGCGATCGACAAGGTTGTTGGGAAGTCGCGAGACTTCGGCAAAGGGACCGCGCGTGCCCCTCTGCGCCACCCAGAAGTCGACGTCCAGAGAGTCTATCAGAAGCGTGGCGTCTTCGATAATGCCCCGATAAATGCCACCCATGCCCATCACGATCATCAGCAGCATGCCAATGCCAATGGCGGTGAGAAAGAAGCGTCCGATATTATGACGAATATCCTTGACGGCAAGATTCATGGCAAGGAGATCCTTTTTCCGTCGGATAATTTTTTACCTGGATCCGCAGGACGAATGATTGTTTCTCCCGGAGTCAATCCCTCGAGGATTTCTATGGCATCACGTCCCCGAATGCCGAGCTTTAATGATCTCCATCGGGCGCTGCTCTTATCCATCACAAAGACCCCTGGGGAGCCATTGCGCCAATCAAGAAGATGTGCCGGGATGAGTGTGACATTATTTTTGCGCACAGTTTCAATGAAGACCTCGGCGCGCTGCCCCACGGTCCACCGTTCCGGTAATTTATCCGGTCGAACGTCGACAAGAAATTCACGCGTTTCCCTGTCGGTTTCCATTCCGAGACGCGCCACTTTTCCAAGGTAGAAACGGTCCGGTTCGGAACGGAACACGATCCGCGCCGGCTGGTTTTCGCTCAATTCCGACATCCTGGTTTCATCAACCCATGAACGAATCCACATTTCCCTGGTGGAAATGAGAAAAAAAATGGAACTGCCTGGCACAACCACATCTCCCGCATCCCTGTCACGCCGGATGATAACGCCATCAAAAGGAGCAACGATCACAGTGTCATCGAGACGGGCTTTATGAAAGTTTAATGTTTTTTCCGCAACGATCAGCAGTTCATTCCCCTCAGACAAGGCAGCCACCGCCTTGTCAAAATACGCCTGCGCTGTTGTCAGCGACTCCAGGGATCGGTCATACTCTTCCTCTGAGATAGACTGGTTATCATAAAGCAGCTTTGTACGTTGATGATTCTTACGGGCAAGATCCAGAGAGGAAAAAGCCAAAGCCTTTTCCGCAACAAGGCGTTCGACACTGGCTTTGCGTGCAGTGACATTGGCTTCTTCAATCTCAACCTGATGTCTCAACTCCTGATCATCCAGGAGCGCGACCTGCTGCCCGGAATGAACAGCATCCCCCTGATCCACCAGAACCTTTTCCAATCGCCCTGAAATCTTGGTACTGATCGTTGCCTTTGTTTTTGCATCCAGTGTCCCAACGCCCATCACCTCAGAAACAATATCTCCCTCGCCGATGACATAAGACGTAACGCTTACCGGAGAAAACAGGAACCAGAAGAAGATGAACCCGATAAGAGCTATTGCCAAACCAATTTTCAGAAAGAGATACAAAAAGCGAATGACGTTCGTATTCCTATTCATCAAATTATCTCCCAGGGAAAGATATCCATGAACATGTATTCCCTCAGTAGTAATGGCGTATAATCCGAATCCGGATTATCAAGCCTGATCCAAATCAAGCCCGGATGCATTTAACTGCATCCGGGCGAAGGGAGGGCTTGAAGGCTTTAATCCCGTCTTACCTGTAACAGACTTTCCAGTACCCGGGACTCCATACCTGGTGGTTCTTGTAACGCCAGCTCACGACGCCGCCAAAACCCACTTCCGTGACCCTGTCCGTTACGGTTTCCCAATGCCCGGGCACCCATACCTGGTAGGAGCTCACATACGCCGGGCTGCCGGAAGAGACGTAAATGCCGTAATCATCCGAACCGTAGGATAGACCGAAGGATAATCCGCTGTCGCAATAGTTGCTGTAAAAGGAATCATAGCAGGAAAAGTCCCAATCCGATCCCAGGGAAATGGAGAAACCATAAGAGGGCTGGCGGTAATACCGATGACTGTAATAGGGACGATGATAATGCCAGGGATCATATCGATAGCGCCAGGGATCATAATGCGTCCTGTGTTGATGGTGATGCGAGTAATCCCTTTGAGGAGGTCTGTGATCATGATCTCTGTCCCGATGATGGTTGTCCCCATCGTGTCGTCTATCATGAAATTCCGGTTGATGGCGATCATTTCCGGAATGCTCTCTATCCTCGCGGGAAATCCGGGATGAGATTGTCGATTTTTCGATCCTCGCGGGAGGGATGAACCTGGAATCGGCGTTCTTCACGGGTGAAGGCTTCGTTACAGAAACAGGCATGGGACTTCTCCAGTTTTGCGCAACCGGAGACGGACGCGTTGCCCTTGATTGCGGGGAAGGAAGGTGAGCCCGGGAAAAGGTTCCATGTTCTCTTGAGTTGATTCTGGAAGGGGAAGGAGCCGTCGGTTTACGACTCGGGCGCTCTGCAAGAGCAAAAGCGGACAAGAGGCAGAGGATCAGGATTCCCAAGACCTGAATCAAGTTTAGTTTTCTCATTTTAATTCACCTCCGTAAAATTTTCATCTCTTTCATGAGATTCCGCTCTGAATTACCTTCAAGCGAAAATATGTAAGGGCAATTATCATGCCATTTCATTTTAAGAGGAATAATCTCATGTAAACCTATGGAAATCAATGATAAAATTGGCTGGATAGAAATATTCTGAAGAAGAAACAAGAGAGTGTTCAGATTCAAGACACAATGTTTGTACGAAATAAAAGCAGATTCAGGTTTCAATCATGCATTCATATAAATTCTTGGGACGCGTTTTCCGAGGGCGCATGTCACTTCATAGGTTATGGTATCCATCCAGGAGGCGACTTCCTCGACCTTCAACGTATCATTACCGTTTTGTCCCCATAAAAGAACATCATCGCCAATGGAGGCGGCAGGAATATCCGTAACATCGACCAGAACCTGATCCATGCATACCCTGCCGACGATCGGCGCCCTGCATCCCCGAATGATTACCTCTCCCCTGTTGGATAATCTGCGAGAGAAACCATCTCCATATCCGATCGGCAATATGCCTATCCGGCTTTTTCTTCTGGTTTGAAAGGCGCAGCCATAGCTCAGGAAACGCCCTTTGGGGCGTTCATGAATCTGGACAAGTTTGGTCTTCAGGGTCATGACCGGTTTGATGGATATGGAAGGCGTGGTTTCTTTATCGGGCAACATGCCGTATATCATGACGCCGGCTCTCACAAGGTCAAACCAGGAATCGGGATGCTGGAGGATGGCGCCGGAATTTGCCGCATGGACAATGTCGAATGAAACCTTCTCTTTTTGCGCTGCTGCAAGAAATTGCCGGAAATTGGAAATCTGCCATCTGGTATAGGAGAAATCAGCAATATCGGACACGGCAAAATGAGTAAAACAGCCCTGTAAATGGATTCCGCGGATTTTCTTCAAATCGGATAAACGAGACGCCAGGTCTTTCCACCAGAAACCGAAGCGTCCCATGCCTGTGTCCACTTTGAGATGAACAAGGGCTTTTTTATGGAGTTTCAATCCGGCTTTGCCAAGCGCCCGCGCCACATCAAAGGCGCCCAGCGCCACGGAGATGTCATGAGAAACCAGGGTTTCCGCATCCTCGGGGAAAGAGGGACCCAGCAGGAGAACAGGCGCCCTGAAACCGGATTCCCGAAGGGATACGGCTTCATCGACGGTGGCGATACCGAGCCAGGCTGCTCCCGCCTCCAGGGCGGATTTTGCCACAGGAATCATGCCATGTCCATAGGCGTCGGCTTTGACAACCGCCATGACACGGCAATCCTGTCCGATTTTCTCCCGTATGGCTTTGATATTATCGCGAACGGCAGATAACGAAACGAGGGCGACTGTGGGGCGATGGAACGAAGACATATCATCCCCCTCCCTTTACCGAAAGAGACAGGGAGCGCATCGGTTCACTTATCTGGATGGAACAAAAATCTTTTGCCCGGTAAAGGGTTCTTTCCCTTCAGGGATTTTATTGGCTTTACGTATGGCGTCTGCGGTTGTGGAGAATTTATCGGCGATTTTTTTCAGGGTATCGCCGGACTGGATCACGTAATATTGCCCCGCCTGCCTTACAGATACTTCTTCCCTTACCGGAGTGGATGTTTTGGCAGCAGTAGTAGTCGTTTCGGTTTTTCTTGCCGAAGAAGTTGTCGTACCGGAGGATTTCAATTTGGACAATTCGTTCTGCAGCGCGCTTATCTCGCCATTCAATTGAGTGATCTGGGTTTTGACGCCTTCGACTTCCGCGCCCGAGATTTCGGCAGCCCTGGGCATTTGCTTCAATGTCATAAGGTCCTGGTGGATCGTATCGATATCATTCTGAATATCCTTCATTTTCGCCCTGAGTTGATCCACCTCTTCCGAGAGATCCGCCACCTTCTGGAATTTTTCCTGAATGACGGGATTTTGTTCCGGGCTTTGGGAACAGGATACAAGCATCACTCCACAACCTGCAAGAGCAGCAACCACGAGCAACAATTTGCGCTTCATCTTAATCAACCTCCCTTGATACAATCGAGTAAAAATCCAACGAGACTTATGGAAAAGACTTATCCAACGAGTCTTGTTTCGTCCAGGTTATCGAACTTGACAGAAACCAGTTTTGACACCCCCGGTTCCTCCATGGTGACCCCATAGATCATGTCTCCCAGAGCCATGGTCTGTTTGTTATGCGTAACGATAATGAACTGGGTATGGGGGGCGAAATGCTGAATGAGATTTTTAAAACGTCCAATGTTGACATCATCCAGGGGCGCATCGATTTCATCCATGAGGCAGAACGGACTTGGTTTATACATAAATATGCTGAACAGAAGGGAAATGGCGGAGAGCGCCTTTTCGCCGCCGGACATAAGGGAAATGTTCTGGAGTTTCTTTCCGGGGGGTTGAGCCACGATTTCGATTCCGGGTTCAAGGTCTTTGTTTTCCTCATCTTCGACAAGGATCAGGTCTGCGCGTCCTCCGTTGAAGAGGGTGCGGAAGGTATCGACAAAATACCCGCGAATCTGTTCAAACGCCTCGTTGAAAAGCCGGGTAGTGGTCTGGTCGATGTGAGCGATGGTCTTCTGAAGGGATTCTTTGGCTTCTGTCAGGTCTTTTTGCTGGGTATTGAGGAATTCATAGCGTTGGATAGCTTCCTGGTACTGATCTATGGCTGTGGCGTTGATCGGACCGATCCGGTCGATTTTATCCTGGATTTGATTCAATTGATTCAGGAGTTCATCCTTGTCGCCTTCCAGGACGCCCACTTCAGTGATAATCTCATCGATCGACTTGTGAAATTTCTCCTCGGATTGCTGTGAGACGCTCTCCTTTTGAGCGGCAAACTGCGCCCGTTTGAGGTCGATTTCATGCCGTGAATTCTGAACCTCGTTGAATTCTCTTTGGAGAACCGACAATTCCTGCCCGAGTTTTTTCAGGTTCAATACAATTGTTTCATGTTCCTGGGCGCGAAGGGTGACTTCCCGCTCGATTTCCTCTTTTTTGCCGAGCAGGTTTCGCATTTCATTTTCAGAGTTTTTTATGGCATCGAACGCCTCTGTTTTCCGGGCGGCAAGTTCACCCAGTTCTGTCTCTTTTACCCGGATGGAGGTTTTGAGGGATTCATGGTTCGCGTTCAGCATATTCAGGCGTTCCTGGATGGAATGACAACGCTCCTGTTGCTTGGTTTGTTCCAGGAGAAGCGAGGAAACGAGTTCGTCATACTGCGTCACCTGGGATTTATCGGCGTCAATGGCTGCTATGAGATTTCCTATGATGGTTTCCATTTCATCGATCTGCCTGCTCAATCTTAAAACATCGGAGGAATCCTTTTCGATGGTTTCATCAAACCGGGCAATCTCCTGTTCATGCTCGGAAAGCCTTTGCCGGATAATACCGAGGGAAGCCTCTTTATCCTTGCATTCCATCTGGGCGTTTTCCAGTTCTTTCAGGAGCGTGGCGCGAATCAGTTCCTTCTCATGGATTTCCTTTACGAGGGAACCATGCTTGTCGCGGTGGGTTTCGATATCGCCCCTGGTTTTCATGATGTGGTTCAGAAGGTCCTGGCATTCGTTTTTCAGGCTGGTTATCCGGGAGGATAATTCACGGGCGACGCGTTCCCTGGAGAGAATGGTCGCTTTTCTGATTGCGCCTCCCGAGACTACGCCGTTGGTTTCAACGCATTCCCCGTGGAGGGTGACATAGCGCGCCCTTTTTCCGATCCGGGTGAGGCGCATGGCGGTCGCAAGGTCATCGACGACAACCGTATCGCCTAAAAGGGCAAAGAGAAGGCTCTTATTATCATCATTCGTCTGGATGAGGTTCCTTGCCAGGCCGATCACGCCCTGTTCCTGGAGAATGGGATTCATGCGCCCGTTTGTATTTTCAAAAAAAGCCAGGTCTCTTGGGATGAACATGGCTTGTCCCGCATTTTTGTTTTTCAGGTACAAAATGGCTTTTTCCGCCTGATCGCAGGCGGATGTAATGATGGTTTGAAGATTCATTCCCAGTGCGGATTCAATTGCCTGTTCGTATTCTTTGGGGAGGGTGAGGGTAGCGGCGGTCATGCCGGAGACGCCCTCGACCTCTCCATTTTCCGCAGCCTGCATGACCGCTTTCACGCCCTGCTGGAAGCCCTCGTAATTCTGTATCATCTCCTGGATGACGGTCAACCGGGACTGGGTTTCATGGAGGTCTTTGCTTCTGGTTTCGCTGGAGGCGCGCGTGGTTTCCAGGTCTTCTTCCGCTTTTTGCAAGGTTTGAGCGTGAAGGCGCTGCAACTCGCGCAGTTTCTGAATATCCTGTTCGCATTCAGAGAATTGCTGTTTTCTATCCTTGAGTCGTTCGGTAACCTCATCCAGGAAAGTTTGTTCTGTTTCCAGCGCGGTTTTGTCTTCGGTAATCTGGGCTGTAATGCGTTCCCGCATCGCCTCGGCATAGCGAATCTCGTTGAGGAGTCTGGTTTTTTCGGAAAAGCATACGGACTGTTCCTTGCGGTTCGCCTCCAGGCGGTTCAAGTGATCCTGGTGGGTATGTTTCAGGTCATCAAAGAAAGCCTTTTTCTCGGAATAATCCTGTTCGATCCGGGAAAGGGCGTTCCGGGAATCTTGAAAATCAGACTCGGTTTGCCGGATCGAACGGACAAGTTCTTCCACGCGATTTTTTTCCCCGGTTAGCGCCTCATCCAATTTAACCGTTGTTTCATTGATATTGACCACTCTCTCCTTGAGGAGGGAGATATGATGGCGTTTTTTTTCGATCTCGGAATTGGTATTGAAGGAAAGCGTCCGGGCTTCGGAAAGCCTTGTAGAGAGATTGTCGGAGAGGGTGCGGTCTTCCTCGTTGCGGGCATTGAGACCTGCGATTTTCGCCGAGAGTTCCGCATGGCGTCGGGATACCTGGTTATATTCATCCTCGATAAGGGAATAATTCTCCCTGATATATTGAAACCGGAGGATCAGGAGACGTTTTTCGATATCACGGCGTTCGGAGAGGAGCCTTTTGTAACGTTCGGCTTTGGCAGCCTGTCTTTTCAAAGATTCGACATTTCTCGCCACTTCTTCGATGATATCGCGGATACGGAGGAGGTCTTCTTCCGTGCGGATGAGTTTTCGCAGCGCCTCCTCCTTGCGCGCCTTGTATTTGGAGATGCCCGCCGCTTCTTCAAAAAGGTATCTCCGTTCCCGGGGTTTGGCGCGGATGATGAGGTCCACCTTGCCCTGCTCCATGAAGGAATAAGCATCCGTGCCGATTCCGGTATCCATGAAGAGTTCCACGATATCCTTCAACCTGCAGGGGATTTTATTCAGGAGGTATTCGCTTTCCCCGGTGACAAAAAGACGGCGTGTCACGGATATCTCGGAAAAATCCATGGGGATTTTCCGATCCTCGTTGTCGATGATCAGGGATACCTGAGAATAGGAGAGTCCCTTGTAAGAGGCGCTACCCGCAAAGATAACGTCATTCATGCGGGCGCCTCGAAGGGATTTGGGGCTTTGCTCGCCAAGCGCCCATCGCACAGCGTCAAAGATGTTCGATTTTCCGCAACCATTGGGGCCAACGATTATGGTTATGCCAGGAAGGAATTCAACAGAAGATTTTGTGGCGAAGGATTTGAAACCGGTCAATTCCAATCTCTTAAGGAACATACTTCTTTCCTGCCTCTTGTACTGGAAATGGAGCCATCACGCAAATAAACCACATGAACTGCAACGCTTACGTTAACGGGTAACATGACCGTTAATTTAAATCATAAAAAGAACAAAAGGTAAACGCCTGAGAGTTTTAAACATAAATTGATAACTTTTATACGGCGTTTTACATGAATGTCAATGTAAAAAAACAGGGAAATCAAAAAAAATTGATGGAATGGTCGTTGTTGGTTGGGGATTGTTGGTTATGCTGAGGAATCACGCTGAAAGCGTGATGACGAAGTCCCGCCATCGGCGGGATTTGAAGTTTAAAGTTTAAAGTTTAAAGTTTGAAGTGTGGTATTCAAATATATTATAAAAAATTCCGCATTCCCCATTCCCCATTCCCCATTCCGCACTCCGCACTCCGCACTCCGCACTCTAAAATAATCTCCCCCTTTTTCCTTGCTTCTTTCAATGAGAACGTATATCCAGTCGGTTTGAAATTTATACATTAACTATGGATGCGTAAGCTATTTAACTTCAGGTATGAAATTGAACGGTAAAACAGGCAAAATCATATCCATTCTGATGATGGCGGGCGTCATTTTATGGTGCGGCTTTTTTCTGCTGGTTTATTATCGGCAATCCCCCTTGCGCCTGATCGCCTATTTTCAGGATTGGGGAAATGATTTCCCGGATGCGGGCGTCAACCTTGTTCCCATAATATTGCCTGTGATTTTCATGATCCTGACTTTTTTCTTTTCCTATTTCCTGGGGGAGCAAATCCTGAAATTGCTGAAAATCGATTTTACCCCAAAAAGCCGGTACTGGGCTGCGCCTGTTTTGATCGGAATGTTTGTGATCAGTCTCGTGATATATTTCCTCGGGATCATGGGACTTCTGTACCTCGGGATTCTTCGCATAATCTTCATTTTTCTTTCGATAGCGGCGGCAGCGGATTTCTTCCTTAAACTGTTTCGAAATAGACGACGCTCAAGCGCTCCCGAGAACAATCCGGATGTCATTTTATGCTGGGCGCTTTTCGCTGCGGTTGGCATGGTATGCCTCATGTACGCCCTCACTCCGCCGGTTCAGAGCGATGGGCTTCGTTACCATCTGTTTGCCCCACAGGAGTATATCAAGGCGCGCGGGATAGGATATCTTTCCCTTTCCGCCTTCACCAATTCCCCATTTACCATAGAAATGCTCTTTACCTATGGAATGATCGTGAGCGGAGATTCAATGGCAAAATTATTTCACTTGAGCTTCTGGATTCTCTGTATTTTTCTGATCAGGGCGTTTCTGTGCCATTTCACCGTTGACTCCGGTAATACAAAAAGAGAGGGGTTTCCATCCCGGGATTTCATCCTTGTTTTTTCCGGGCTGTTATTCGGCGCGATACCGGCTGTATGCATCCTGGCGTGCTGGTCATTCATCGATCTGGGAGTCGCGGCGTATTTCCTCGGATTTGTATTTTCTTTGTGCCTTTACTGCGAGAAAAGGGAACGGAGATATGCGATTTTATGCGGGATTTTCGGGGGCGCAGCCCTCGGAACCAAATATACCATGCTTCCCATGATCCTTCTGGGTTGCCTGTTGATTGGCGTCCTGGAAATATTTCAGGCGAATTCCGGGGAAAAGGAAAAATCCGGAGGAATTCCCCTGTTTTTCCGCGCTCCCCTTGTGATCGGAATGATTTCCCTTATTCTTGCCCTTCCCTGGTACATAAAAAATATCATCCATACGGGAAATCCCTTCTATCCCCTGATGTATAAATGGTTCGATGGAAAAGACTGGAGCGCGGAAAACGCCGCCTTTTACGCAGCCAAGGCGGCCGAGAAAGGATTTCCCAGAACTGTCGCCAACCTGATCCTGTCCCCCCTTCACGCAACACTTCTATGGAGGAAATTCGAGAGCTTCAATCCGGGTCCTTACGCGCTTTTCATGCTTCCCTTTCTCCTTTGGGGAATCGTCCTGTTAAACGACAAAAAAACAAGAAAGTCAACTATCATCCTGATCGCATTTTCCCTGGGATATTATGTGATGTGGTTCTGGGGATATCAAAGCAACCGGTTCCTGATCCCCTTTTTCATGCTGACTGCAGTATTAAGCGGATTCATTCTCATGGATTTCCGGAAAAAGGATATCTGGATATGCCGGGTATTGTGCGCAGGGCTTTTTTTATGTATTCTTTATTCCTCCGCCTTTTCCATCCGGTGGATTTTAACGGAAACGAATCCCAATCCTGTTCCGGTTTTCCTGGGCATGGAGACAAGAGACCATTATCTTTCAAAAGCCCTGGATTACTACCCGGCGATACGTGCGGTCAATGAAGACATCCCTCCGAAGGAAGCGATCCTTTGCATTGGAGAGCATCGCGGCTATTATTTCAAACCGCGGATTCTTATCAGCGACTGGTTCGATACGCCTGTCATCCTGGATTTCATTCGAAAGACGAATACCAATGAAGAGATATTCGATTTATTGAAGGAGCGGGGATGCGCCCATGTGTTTTACAACAAAGGGGAGCTGGACAAATACGCGGAGCGTTATTTCAAGCCGCGATTCAAAGATGATGAATACAGGCGCTTCGAGGAATTTCTGGTTTCCCCGAGATTGAAATTGCGTTACAGAATCGATAAGGTATATATATATACAATAACATTTCAGCCGTTTTAAAACATTTATAAGAATTCGAAAAAGAACAGGAGGAATGCCGATGAAAACAAAACTAACGTCGATTCTGATCACTGTGATTTTGACATGCCTGGCGTTATTGGGATTGCAGGCGCTTGTTTCCAATCGCATCCCCGGATTCGCCACTCCCGCAGCGGCGCAGAATATCGTCAGCGGGCAATTTTACGGTGTCACGAATGATACCTTCATTATCACATCCAGTTCCTCAGGCGCCGAGGTTTTTGTGTATTATTTCGATTCCAATCCACAGGAGGAGCTGAGCTCCATAAAATTCATCACAAAAACAAAAGCGCCGTAGGAAAGAAGGGGGAGTGCGCCCTCCTTCGTTAAACCTGGGGTTTAACTACGGAGGGTAAAAATGCGGAGTGCGGAATGCGGAATGGGGAATGCGGAGTGCGGAATGGGGAATGCGGAGTGCGGAATGGGGAATGCGGAGTGCGGAATGGGGAATGCGGA
>JAFGFK010000462.1 GCA_016931135.1 Candidatus Sumerlaeota bacterium
GTTGTGATGGTAAGCGCTGTATATATTATTCAGGATAATATTTCCGCAGAATACCTGGATTTTTATAGGGATTGACCCCCGATTGCATAAGTTAAACCGTTTCCCTTAACTTAGCGCCATTCAAGTATGACCCCATATTTACTCGTATAAATTCCAGGCGTTTTGTACCGCGGTTATCGGCGGCGGCGCGTAATCTCTCACATATAATAGCTCGCATCTGGCAAGGCGGACAAAACAATCCTGTAACGGAGATAAGGGATCTCCGGTCACTTCTATACTGATCGTATCTCCCCCAATCAGTGGGGCGTGGGTTCTATAATACCAGTTGAGTTTGCCCGGCGCGCCAACATAAGCCCAGATTCCTGTACCACCTGTTGTAGTTGATCCTTCATGAAATTCTGTATCTCCCACCTTGAACGTTAGATCAGGCCAGGGATTGTGCGTATCCCAGGTTGGACCGTTCTGATAGGGGCATTCAAATACATAATAAGCTGTTCTGGGAACAGTCATTGTCCCTTTGTAATAGAATCCTTTAAAATATCCTAACTCGTCATAGGCATCCAAAAAATAATTGGTGGGATCAATTCCATCCGGCTTATTTGTTACTTCTGTAGCGCTACCATAAAACTCCTGCCACTCGGTAGTACCTACAGGGGGTTGAAATTCCAGGGATATATTTCCCATACGGGTTTGTTTCGGCATTCCAACTGCTCCTACAGACAACCATTGAATAGAATCCACCCAAATCGCGTTTTGATCCGTGGCATTACCCAAATTGGTATAAATCGTCAAATCCAATAAAAGTGTCATTGTATCTAAAACATTACCGGGAAATCTTTGGGCATCGATCAACATCTCTGTCCCCAATTCGTATGGTAAACCATTATCTTTATCGGTTCCTGATGATACGTTTGCGTTGAACAGGAAAACGTGCCACCCGGTTGATCTGGTAACGCCCGTGTTGATAACAACGCCGTCCTTGTTGCAGGTATATTCCGTATCAACGCCAACCTGATCGTCCCTGAGCCCCAAGGCAACATAATGAAAGGGACTGCTTACCCGTATATCAAAGCTCTTGATATCCGCTCCGTCATCGTAAAACCATAGCGAAAGTGTTCCGGTTGAAAGTCCGACATCATTCCCCATCTTTCGTGTGGGTCTTGTTTCTACTGGATACTGTTCGCATCGCATGGATTGAGTTCTGATGAAGTGATTTGTGGAGTCAAGGATGCCATCTGCTTTGCCATCCAAAGCGTTCCAGTCGGAGGCTTCAAGGGCTGTTTGATCCGCATAATTCTCAAAGTCGTCGAACCAGCTTCCTGCTGCAAAAGCGCCGGAGACAAGAAAAAGAGACAGGATAAAACTTATACATAATATTTTTTTCATTTTCAAACCCTCCTTATGTATATACTAATGCAATATGATTAAATATACATATCTATCCCGTCAATTTCTTTTTTTGGATTTTTTATTTAGGAAGGGCTTTTTCCCCTTTTTTCAATCCGGGTTTTCCCCTGTTTTCAGTTCCCGCAGGTAAACAAGGCAGAAGGGAAGGGGCCAGATGAAATATTGAGTGAAAAGCACGGGATTGAAGCTCAAAAAAAGTAAAAATGAAACCCCGGCCGCCAGCCAGAGATTCCATTTTTCCCTTATAGCGACCATCCAAAAGAGGATATACGCAATGAAAAGAAAAAATCGCAAAAGAATTCCATGTCCTCCAAAGAGTATGATGAGAGATTTGGAATCTTCCAGGAGGTGGTAACCGGCTTCCCTTACTATGTTGAAGAATATTCCCTTGGAAAATCCCACAGGACTCCATGCAAAAAAGGGCAGGGAAGTCGCCAGGGGGATGGCAAGGATCAATCCCAAACGTTTCGCCGCTTCTTTGATATCCCTGCTTTGCGCCAGGAGAATGGGGAGAAACAGGATTCCGAAATGCTTGATTCCCAGGGCGGCGCCAAATAAAAGGGAGGCGGCTATCGGTCTTTTTTTCCAATAATACAGGGATAAAACCATAAAAAAAAGGACGACGCTCTCCGTGTTGGCTATTTCCCATGGATACAGGGTCCAGCGGGAAAAAAACCACACAAAGGCTGTGAATATCCCCGTAAGAGGTTTTTCTCTCGCATTGATCGCGTATATGAAAATCCCCAGAGCAATATCAAAAATGAGAATGAGAATCCGCCAGAAAACGAGAAAATCTTTGAATTCCCCCAAACCCGCTTTTACCATTAGAGCAGAAAAAAGGTACATGGGCGGAAGATATGTTGGATACTTCTGGTTGTGAATCATGTCGCTTTGTAACAAGCGTTCATAGGGATTTTCTCCCGCAGCGATTCTCTTTCCCTCCTGGAATGTGAAAAAAATGTCCCGGTATTTCGTGTCCATGTAAAAACCGGGCCATCGCGCATATAATGCCAGAAGCAGAATGAGTGTTATTAACAGGGAATAAACGATTTTTTTGCGGTTCATGATTTTTCCTCCCGTGACAGCGTCAATGGCGGTATGGGGCAATCCAGGACTTCGGCAATGGCGCGAAGCAGCGCGCCCTCTTCCGGGGTAATGGTTCCATCGGCAGCCACGCAACCTGCCAGTCCCTCCATCAGGCGCTTCTTGATAATGGGCGCAGCCTGCCTTAACTGATCCAGCGCCTTGTCGAGGCGTTCCCATGCGCATTTTTCCTGTTTTTCCAATATTCGCTTCTCCTGCGGGACGCCCATACTGTCCATGCCGGAGTCAAACGCCTTTTGTTTCTCTTCAACGGTCTTGTTTCCGAATTGCGCCAGGGTGGAGGTCAGAAGCGTGATCGGTTCCATGAGGGCGTTGAATGAATAATATTGAATGAGCGCCTTGTCCGGTTTCCCCGATACGATGGGATTGAGAACCTTGCGCAGGATTTTTGTCAGGGCATATTCGAACAGGGACACCTTGTCATCCGCATGGATGAGGATGTCAACATGGCGCAAGAATTTTTCAGCCTCTTCAGGGAGGAACCGGCGAAATACCGGCGTGGCAAGATCGAGCAGGCTGAGACGCTCTTCCAATCCCAAGGTCCCCGCTTTTTCGCGCAGCGGATTCACCTGGTTGAGAGAATCCGGATCCAGCGCGTTTTCCAGGCATTCCCATTGCTTTTTTCCCAATACGGGATCGGAGTTTAAAAGGAGGGCAAAAACAACCGCCCTGGCGCCCGGGGCGTTTTTAACGGAATCTTTCAATTCCGGGGGTAAAAGGGAGAGAAGGCTGCCCGCCTGGGCGATGAGCATGGGATTCAGTACGCCTACCTGTTTCATCAGAAAGTCGGGACTCATCGTGATTGTAGCGCCAGGGGCAATAGTTCCCTTCCCCAGTTTGCCCCGATAAGGCGTTTCAAAAGGCGCCATGGGGCGCTGTTCGGTTGTATGGGTAAGGGGCGCCTTTTCTCGAGTTTTATCCGATTTGGAAAACAGGTATTTTCCATCCCAGGAGGGCTCTATCATGTGAATTCTTTTATCCAGAGATGGATGCGTGGCGAAAAGTCCGGTGAAGAATCCGGAGCCAAGGGCGTTTCCGAAGAAAAGATGGCTGGCTTCCTCGGCGCGGGGATTGAACAAACGGGAACCCAGATCCCACCCCCCGATCTTTTTCAGGGCGTTCCCCAGTCCCTCCGGATTCCTTGTATATTGCACCGCCGAGGCGTCCGCAAGGAATTCCCGCTTCCTCGAAACCGCGGCTTTGATCAGCTTGCCGAAAAATACTCCCACATACCCGATGATCAAAAGGGCAACGCCCAATCCCAGGATAACCAGAACCATCCCTCCGCCGCTTTTTTTCCTGCTGGAACTGCGCGTTCTCCATCTGCCTCTGGACACGAGCTCGAGGAGAACCCTTCCCGTGATTCCGATGAGCAATATCCCGTGAAGCGCTCCGATAAGCCTGATATTGAGCCGCATGTCGCCGTTCAGAATATGGCTGAATTCATGGGCGATGACCCCCTGGAGTTCATCCCTGTTCAATCTTTCGATAGCGCCTTTTGTCACGCCAATGACCGCGCTCGCAGGGCTGTATCCTGCGGCAAAGGCGTTAACGCTCTCTTCGTTCCGGAGCGCATAAACAAGCGGCATGGGGATTCCGGCTGCAATCGACATTTCTTCCACTACGTTCAGGAGTTTTCTCTCATCGGGATTCCGGGTGTCCAGGGAAACAAGCGAGCCGCCGAGCATCTCGGCTACCTTCATTCCCCCCTTGCCAAGCGAAGCGATTTTGAAAAAACTTCCCAAAGATACAAGTAGGATCGTACCGCCCGCTATATAGAGAAACATTCTGAGATCATAGGGATTATATTGGGAGATATCCATTTTCGTTTTAGCGCCGATGAAGAATATGGCGATGGAAACAGCCAGATAAACGCACAGGATGATCATGATGACCGCCATAACGAAAAGAAAGACAAGGTAACTGGTCTGACGCCTCGCTTTTTCCTGACTCCCGAAAAAATCCATGGTCGCTCCTTTATTCTCGTTCATGAACCTGACTCCCCTGAATCGCCCGTTATCATTTTATTGATCCCATAAAAAATCCCAAAAAATTTGAGGAGGAAGCGTCAACCTCTTCCTGATATATTTATTCCTAATACGCCCTTCCTGTAAATGAAAAGAGAAAAATGCGGAGCGCCCGTTGGTGTGCACATCAGTTTTCCGATTATTATTCAACTCAGAAGGGGTCAAACCCTATAAAAATCCTGTATGCGCATCCAGACTCTATTCCGGGA
>JAFGFK010000463.1 GCA_016931135.1 Candidatus Sumerlaeota bacterium
AAACACTTCGATATCGAAAATTTTTGTCCGATCGAAGCGATCCCACACCCCGCTTGTATCGGTTCTGAAATCGGGAATACCGGAAAGCGCGCTCACTCCCGCGCCGGTTAAAGCGAAAATGCTTCCCGCCTTTTCGATGAAGTCCAGAATCTTTTTTAATTCAAGCGTCATAATAAAAAAAGGATCAAATGTTTGATTTTCAATCTTGAATGAGCGTCTTCGCTCGCTCGATTTTTTTGGGAGCAAGGCGAACAACCTTTCGCCCGGAATCCTTTTGGATAGTTCTCAAGTCATCGCAAATTGCGGCAAGATCGCCTTTGAACTTTTTTGTGTGCTCCATCCTGTATTGTCGGACCTCTTCAACAATCAAGTCTTTCATTTGTCCACCTCCAATAATTCCTCAGGAGAGCAGATTTCTGGACATATATAACCTGCATTTTCGACAATTTGTCTTATGATTATCCGAGTAAATGGATTGTTCAAATGAGCAAAATTCCATGTAATCAAAACATCCATTCCATTAACAGCAGCTAAAGCGACATGGAGGGCGTCTTCGGGATACTCTTCAGGGATTCCCTTACCATTTATAATTTTTTCCGCCAGAAACATTGACTCGTGGTCAACGTCAAGCATAGGGAACGTTTTCACGGCTTCAAGCCTCTTCTTGGCTTGATCCGCATCGCCTTTTCCAGATTCCTGATATACCAAGGCGGAAATATAGGTATCATAATCATTGAATAGATTTTCCCAAAGATCACGAGTGACCCTCTGATGTCCCGCAATCATGAGATCTCGGCTATCTCTGGAAGTGAAATAACTCACTACAGTCGTTTCAATATACACTCGTTTCTTCATACTGATGCTCTTCGGTTTTATTCATATACTTTATCCCAACTTTCATTTTACATATATACTATTGTAATGAATCACGATGAAAGCAAGGAAATAATTGTCATCCGTCATAGTGTCGCGCATGTCAGTATAGAGAAAATCCCATGCTTTTATAAGAAAGCGTTATATCATCGAATGCCGTGATGTTCCATTCCGGGGCGTTTTGTTTATATTCGAGGAAAACAGCAACAACGTCTTCCACGAGAACGGTTTGAACCTGAACCGGACTCCAGACATTGGAGGTTTCCATCCAGTCGCTCCATACAATTTCGCCGTTAAGGTGATCGTCCGAGCCATTGGGATGGATGCCGATCCTGCAGGCTGTATCTCCTGCACTCCCGCCGACCCTGTAGGTGCGAACCATGCCGGAAAGGCGCACTGTTTCACCTGCTGGAATCCTGACGCGCTGGAGCAATCCGCCGTTTTTCTGCCCCCAGTTTGCCGCAGCGCCGTAAAAATACTCCCCTTCAAAAGCCTCCATACCGGCAAACCAGGAACCGCTTTGAACGCCATCGCGCTCGCCGTATCCTGACCATCCCGAAAGGTCTCCTGTTTCGAAACCGCGGTTTTGAAGAGATGAAAAAGGCGGTTTTGCCTGGTAGTAAAACCTGTACCATGATGGTTTGCGATCAGAAAGCCCCAATCCTGATTCGCAGAAAATCCCGTAATGCCCCCCGGGAAAATCCTTGAGGCAGAACCAGACTCCGAGCTGGATGCGGGAATCACTTCTGAGATAATTAAAAGCGGTATCCAGATTATCCGCCTGAACCGATTCCGTTACATAATCCGTTGTCCATCCCAATTCCGATACGTATATCTTTTTGTCTATATCCTCTCCTTCCAAGCCCGTGAAGACGTTCCATACTGCATCCAGGTTGGATTTCATAGCGTGGCGAATTTCGGAAGGATCGCTCGAACCCTGTTTTACATAAATGTGATATCCAAGTCCATCGAGGGGATAACTGCCGGTCTTTGCCAGGACTTCATTCCAGTGAAGGTCGTTTATTCCCGCATCGATGACATCCTGAAGATAGGAGGCAACGTTATCCAGGTCGTGGCTGAAAAGAGGCCCGGAGACAAGATCGACCTGCCAGGAAGTCTCTGAAGAATGCCCGTCTTCGTATTTGGCGCCGAGGTAGATTTCCTCGAGCATGCGGGCGAACCAATAAGGTTGAACCTGCGCCGTGCCGCCGCCCGCCCAGTCGTTCGGCTCGTTGAAGGATTCAAAAATCCGGATGCGATCCTTGAAATGACCAACGATTTCCACAAAATTCGCCTTGTAATCCTGAACATACTGTTCCTCATTCAAACCGGAAGCGGAGGAATGAACCGCTTCCGCGCCGATCAAACCATAGACCTTGACTCCGCGATTTACGAATCCATTCACGATTTCGTCATAAGTTTGAAACCAGGTGCGGTTGGCTGCGCCATGGGGCGTGGAGTCGTGGGGCGAACTCCAGGGTCCGAGGATAAAATTGACCCGGACAAAAGTTGCGCCTGTATCCGCAACCGTTTGTGCCGGAGCGGCTATATCGCCTGTGATCGCGGAGATGGGGGCGTTTGTATCGATTCCAACCTCAAAGGCGTGGCATGTAGGGAGCCCGCCCGTGATAAACAGGCGAACCGCCATACAAGCCATGATGATAAATAGATATAATCGCATATTGTCGCATCCTGAGTAAAAAGACATCCTGATTTATCCCAATCAAGTCTGAACGGTCAATCAAAGAAAAAAAATTAATGGACGCCCCGCTCAAGGCGTAATTATATAGAGTATAACCCCATAATGCAACCACCCGCCAAGAAAACCGATGCGCGCCCTTCCAGAGAGGAGATTGGATTTCTTGCCTCAGGAAAAGATATTGTGAAAACGAACCTGGGCAACCTGGCCGCCAATGAATCTCTTCTTAAGAACAACGCGCGGCTGGGATTCCGAATCGCGCGAACTTTAACTTTTAGGCGTCCTGAAACAAAAGGAAAATCCTTGTAATGC
>JAFGFK010000464.1 GCA_016931135.1 Candidatus Sumerlaeota bacterium
TAATAAGGACGCCATGAAGGAAATCGGAATGACGGATGAAACCGGAGAGGGAAGGGCGCCCGTTACGTGGGAAGAGATGAGGCTCGCATGTCAACGACTGACCAAAGATATTGATGGAGAAATCGTCAGATACGGCTATGGAATCCGCCCTTTTATCGAAGCCTATACGTCTTTTCTCTTTCGAGCCGGCGGCCATTACCTTGATTCCGATGCCCGGAGAGTCAGGTTCGATGATGAAACAGGATTGGAGACCCTGCGCTTCCTCTATGATCTTGTATATAAGGATAAAACGGCTTATATTGAACCGGACTATCTTTCCACCACATTTGGATCAGGGAAAATCGCCATGTATGTGAGTTCAACCGCTTCCCTTCCTTATAATGAGCAGTCTGTGGCTGGAAAATTCAAGTGGGATACGGCTCCTATTCCCTATCCTGAAGGGAAAAAAAATATATCCCGTACTCTTTTTCAGGGTACGAATGTCGGAATTTTCAGAAACCACTCCAAAGAAAAACTCCAGGCAGCCTGGCGTTTCCTCAGATTTCTTACAAATACGGAAAACTCGACAACCTGGGCTATCGGCACCGGCTATCTCCCTGTCAGATACTCGGTTCTGAAAACAGAAAAGACCCAAAAATATCTCGTTGATAATCCCACCTTCAAAACGCCCGTTTCCCTCCTGGATAATGCGCGCTTCGAACCGAACATTCTTATATGGGAACCCATGCGAAACGTCATTACGGATCATATCGAAGCTGCGTTGAATGGCCGTCGCAATCCGGAAGAGACAATCATATCCATGAAAGCCGAATGCGAAAAAATCATCAGAACATTCTGATAATGAATAAAAAAAAGGGGACGATACCTCCCCAGCTATCTATCCCCTGCGCTATGAACCTTTACATCGCCTCTTGCCGCTTTCCATTGATGCGGGAAAAATTCGATTGATTGCCCTGCAAGACTACATCTTTTTTCCGGCAAACATGCGAATTACGCGAAGAGCCTCACGGTAAGCTTCTGCGTTTCCCTTACCGAGCCCGGAGAAACGATCACGAAGGGTGTTGATCTCTTTGCCCGTTGGTTTGTAAATCGCCCACACTTCCTCCGTTTTGAGGAAATTCTTCAGTTCTTTGGCGAGCATCTCATCTTTCTGAATGGTCTTCCTCATCTCATCGCGATTCGTAATCTGGGAATAATCCTTGCGTTTGCTTGCGCGACCTTTCTTTTCCTCGGGAAGTATGAGGGCTTCATCCTGGATCTGGATCAGGTCCTGATATTCCTCTGGCAGGCGAGATCTTACCCACATCAGAACGGCGCGATTCTCATGGATTTCAAAATCCTTCGCCATTTTAAGCCATAAATCCAGAGAAGGCTTGACATATCCCTTCTCAAACTTGAAAATGGCGGGACCTGTAACGCGGTATTTTGCGCCGAACTGATCCTGGGTGAGCCCTAACGCGGTTCTACTCTGGTAGATTTCTTCTCCTAGAATGTTTTCCATTTATATTCTCCTTTCGTATAGAAATGAAAAAAAATATTATGATTAACTTGCTCTAATTCGCTTTAATTATTACCTTAAATTTAAATATCTCTTGTTTTCAAGAAAAAAATTTTATTTTTTTCTTTTTTTTCCTCCGCCGGTTAATATCTCAAGTCTTTTGAAGCATTTATATTCAAAATAAAGCCTTGATTATTAACCTTTGGTTCTATCTATATTAATGGAAATGCCATTTTTACCAACGTTGTAACATACCTTGAAAAATTTTCAGGATGAGTTTATCTATCAATCATGTCTCTTCGTTCCCATAATGACTTTACCTTTTTCTTGGCTTTCTTCCTCCTTTCCTTTTGTATTACAGCCCTCGAATTGACGCTTATTCGTTCTTTCGCCATTACGTCTTTTTATCATTTTTCCCATCTGGTCATCAGCCTCGCGCTTTTAGGATTTGGCTCAAGTGGCGCTGCGCTCTTTCTCTTTTTCCCGTTTTTCCATCGAACGCTCCGAAGCGTCGTATCTTGGGGAACATGTCTTTTTGCCCTGTGCTCTGTCTTTTGCTTCCAATCCGCTCTCGCCCTTCCCCTTGATATTCAGTATGTCCTTTTCAGTAAAAGCCAGACCTTTTTGCTTTTCCTTTACTCCCTGCTTTGTTTTATCCCCTTTTTCCTCGGCGCCCTTGTTATTGGGATTATTATTATCGAACATTCTAATATAGTACATTCAATTTATTCTGTCAATTTATTTGGTGGTGGTTTTGGTTCTTGCGGAATTATCTTGCTGATGTTCTTGTTTCCCCTCGAAAATCTTTTCTACGGCGTGGCGACTCTGGCCATCATTTCCGCCACTCTCTTTGCATGGGCGCATCCAGCGCCACTCGATCCTGCGGGCGAGTTCAATTCCATTATTTATTCCGGAAAATTAAAACTTTTCCTTCCGTCCCTGATTTCTTTCTTGATACTCCTGTTTTGCTTTGGGTATGCTCCGTTGAAACTTCGCCCCGATGCATGCAAAGACCTCGCTCACATGCAAAACCTGGAAAAACAAAACGAGGCTTTTCTCGTTACCTCGCACTACAGCCCACGGGCGAAAATCGATGTCTTCGATTCCCCGCTTTTCCATCATGTCATGTTCGCTTCCCTCGCCGCCTCCGCGCCCCCTCCCGGGCAAATGGCGATCCTTTCCGATGGAAACCTTCTTTCCACGCCGTTCAAAATCAATAATCCGGAAAACGCCCGCATATTGACTTATACGCCCACGGAACTGGCTTATCGCTTGAAGCGCCCCGCTTCCGTTTTGCTTCTGGGAGAATCAGGAGGCGCGGACGTATGGCTTGCCAGGCTGCATGGCGCTGAAATGATTACTGTCGTTCAATCCAATCCTCAAATTTGTGATCTGATCGGCAATACCCTGAGCGATTCTCTTGGAAATGTATTCAAGGGATCAGATATCAAATTGGTTTGTTCCGAACCAAGAATTTTTCTTGAAAAGACAACCGAACGATTCGACCTGATCAAGATTGTCTCCCTGGAATCCCCGGCAGCGGGCGTCAGCGGACGCCAATCCCTCCATGAAAATTTTATGATGACGGTCGAAGGGATTTCCCAGGCTCTTGAAACCCTTCAACCTGGAGGAATACTCACAGTGACAAGGGGTTTGCAATCCCCTCCCCGCGATAATGTCAAGATTCTGGCAACCTTCATCGAAGCGCTGGAAAAAATCCATGTGGAAGCGCCGCCGAACCACATCATGCAAATCCGGAATTACCTCGCTGCATGTACGCTTGCCTCTTCCGCCCCTTTTTCTCCGGAAGATTTGAAGGAACTCCGCGCCTTCTGCAATGAACTCTTTATGGATATCGCCTGGGCGCCGGATTTGCGTTCCGATGAAAATAACCGTTTCGATATACGGCAGGGTCCTCCGGGTGAATCCTGTTGTTTTTACCATTATGCCGCCCGTCAACTTTTCCAGAAGGATAGAGAGCCGTTTTACGCTTCCTGGGCGTATCATGTCAAACCCGCAACGGATGATAAACCTTATTTTTTCGATTTTTTCAGGGGACGCTCCCTTCCCTCGTTTGTAAAAGGGTATGGAAATCAGTGGTTCCGGAGGTTGGAACTGGGATATGTTGTTCTTGTAATATCCCTTCTGTTCTCCATACTGGCAGCTGGTTTTCTGATTATTTTTCCCCTCATTCTCGGAAGAAGGAAACGCGAGGGGAAAATAAAGAATCCCGCCGTTTTAGTTTATTTTGCCCTACTGGGCGTCTCTTATATGATGATTGAAATGGTCATGATCCAGAAGTTCATATTTTTCCTGGGTGATCCGATTTATTCGGCAAGTATGGTTCTAACCGGATTCCTGGTATTCTCCGGTTTGGGAAGCCTGAGCTCCGGAAAAAACGCTGTTTCCTTTGATAAGGGCATTCGTAACAATATCGCAATCATTCTTGTTGTCGGCGTATCGTATCTGTTATCCATCGATCCCCTGTTAAGGGCATTCATCCATTTCTCTCTTGGAATCAGAATTATCCTCTCGCTTTTCCTTATCTTTCCGTTGGCGTTTCCCATGGGAAGACCCTTTCCCCTGGGAATCTCCCTTTTGCGTCAATATCTCCCCTGTAATATTCCCCTGGCTTGGGGCGTTAATGGCTTTTTCTCCGTAATCGCCTCCACTCTTGCCGTAATGCTATCCATGTCGTTCGGTTTTATGAATGTTATCCTTTGCGCCCTTGTGAGTTACCTGCTTGCGGGAAGCGTCATTTTTTATTACCGTTCTTTATGGAAACAATAGCCTTCCCAGAACGGCAAAGGCAGCGGATGACCACCCATGGAACGGCGGGACATCGTATCGTTCATGGGGGAATTGCAAATTGCCTTCCGCAACATTGTATTTTTCCCACAAATGCCCGGTCTCTTTATGAATTCGAATCTTCAGGTTTAAAAATTTACCCGCAATCCGTTTCGCATCTTCTGTATATCCGGCGCGATCCAATCCCTCGCAAGCAATGATATGCATCGGAGGCCAGCCGGAAGGATATCCCCATTGAAGCCAGGAAAATTCGGGATGCGGGCTTGGATATATTTCGGGCGTAAAACTGAGCCCGTGTTCCTGTTCAAACTTTGGAAGATGATCCGCAATCCGCCTTGCCTGATCAGGAGTCGCCACGTTCGCCCAAAGCGTCCAATAGGCGCATAATGTCCATACCTTTATCTGTTCCCTTCGAACGTAGTTGTATTCAAAGAAGAAACCCTCCTCATCATTCCAGCAATATGTTCTGATCAATTCGGATCGCCGTTCCGCTTCCCTTTTCCATCTTTCCGAGACTTCCCTCCAACCCAGATTGTCCGCAATCCATGCCAGGGAATACGCATATCGGATCAGGGCGCAATTCGTTAAAAGGGGAACGCATTGGCGAATGTCGCCTTCGAAACAAGCCGTAAAATCCAAACCTGTTTCCGCTTCGGAGGAAAGCTCCGGTCTCAATCCCCTGTCCCCAAGATCGCGGTTGGTCGAAAGCCCGATCAGCGTTGCATGATGCGGGGCGTTCCAGTAATCCTCGTATTCCTTCTTGAGTAGGGGATAGGCTTTTGCCAGAATATCCTGATCCAGAGAGTAATTTCCATATCGATATACGCTCTCTGCAAGCAGCGGAGGCTGGGAACGGGTGAAATAATACGCGCGGTTTCCATTCAAAACCATTCCAAAACGCTCGATCATGGAAAGATGATTCAGGATATGGTTTCGTACCAGTTCCGGGCGTTTATGCGCCAGCATCCCTAGGTTGATGAAAAAGGTATCCCATCCGTACATTTCCGGAAATGCCGATTCGCTTCCCCCCGCGCTGCTGTAAGGAAATGGCAGGAAAAGAAGGGTCTTTTGCGGATCATTGCGGATATCCTCTTCCTGGGCTGTATGCAGATCCCCATCCCACCATGTTTGAATCTCAGAATCGAGTTTGAGCCATTCCTGGTACAAATCAGTCATTTTTTCATCTCCGCCCTGAATCTTGAAAGCGCATGAATGAAAATAAAGTTTCGATATGCTTCGTATAATGTCAATATGAAGAAAAAGTTTTCCTGTTTATGATTTTTTTTGAACCTTTTTTCCTTTTGAAACGACATACAGATGCATGGATTCACAAGAAGCCATAAGAGACGAAATCCTTGTCTTGCGATGCCAGGAAGGCGATGCGGCAGCTTTTGAATCGCTCCTCGAAAGATGGCAGGATCGCCTGTGGCGGCACGCCTGCCGCATCACAGGCGATGACGACGCAGCCTGGGATGCCATTCAGGATACCTGGATCGACATCAGCCGTTGTATCAGGCGTCTCAGAACGCCATCCGCTTTCAAGGCATGGGCGTATCGCATTACAACCAACAAGCGCCGCGACCTGATCCGCAAAGAAAAAAGACGCAGGGAGGTTGTTGAGGATTTCTTTGAAGGGGCGGTGGTTAGAGAAACTCCCGAACTCAATCAGGCGAATGATCCTTTACCGGAGAGTCTTGCCGATGCCATGAAGCGCCTCCCGGGAAAGGATCGAACCATCCTCAGCCTTAAATACGAGGAGGACTTTGAAATCTCCGAGATCGCCGCCATCCTCGATATACCTGAAGGCACGGTGAAATCACGCCTTTATCTCGCGAGAATCCATTTAAAAAACATTATGGAGAGGAGAAAAAATGGACGATCTTGAAAAACAAATAAAGGAATCTCTTTCAAGCGAAGGATTTCTCGATCCGGAAAAATCCAGATCCCTGAAAAAGAAGTCGATCGAATACTATGACCGCGCCCTGAAAAAATCGGAATATACCTTTGTTTTTCTCGTTGTTTTCTGCCTTCTGACCATCATCATCGCATGGATCAGATTCACCGGAAGCGCCTATCCAAAACAGCAGATATTTTACGGCGCTGTGATGACCATCGGATTCCTGGCTCTTGTTTTCATCGCCCTCCTGAGTTTCATCATCAATAACCGGATCGGGCTCCTGAAAGAAATAAAGATGATCCGCCTTGGCGTGGAGGAAGACGCCTCCCAATCCCTGAAACATCCCCTGGTGGGAACCTATGCCAGGGCGGAATATGCCTTCTGGGCTGTGGGAATCATCGTCTCGCTCATTATTTTAGCCCAGATTCTCTTTCCCGGATTCCGCTCCACGCGGTACGGCCTTCATGTCAATAAACATGTCACGATTCAATACGATGGCGCAGCCTCTTCGGTGGAACATGTATCGTTTCCAGTTATCGGGAAGAAGCCACTTTTCGGTTTTTCGATAGATTTTACGGGAAGTCCCGATTGCATGGATTGGAAATGGTTCGATGGAAAGGGGAGGAAACTCATCAAAATCATCAGGCAAAAGGATGGGAAAACAGAGGTCGAAATCGATCTCTTTGAACCTGTCATGCCCGGAGAGTGGATGTATTACCGGCTGGAATCCCAATGCCAGGATGCCGTGAAAAGGACTGAAAATGAACGTTCCTTTGAGATGGAGGATTTATACGGCTATCCCGATTGCGCCTGCCAGGGAAAGATGAATCTTGCCATTTCAGTGGAACTCCCCAAAGGCGCCCAAATCATATCCCTCGAACCCGATGGCGCGGAACGAACATCCATCGATAACATCCCTGTGATCTATTTCCGAACTTCCAAAACCGATAAAAAGGTGAAATATCTCAGAATAAAATTCAAACTTTAGCGATTTTTTGGAAATTTGAGAAAGGATGGGAATATTTTATTGAGAAATGTTATAATAGATATCTTCAATTCCGAAATATAGAATTCAATCGGAATGCAATAAAACACTTGAAATCCATTCATAGATACGAATAGTTTTCAATTATCAAAAAATTGTGGAAGGTCGAATTTCTCAAGGACAGATTTTCATGAATATTGTTGGTGAAAAAACGAATGAAAATCCCCTGCAAATGGTTGATTTTATATCCTCGGATGGCAAATTTACCCACGGATTGGTTCCCGTTAGCGATCGAGTCAAAAGAAATCAACAAGCAAGGCATGCGGAAAAATATCTGAGTATTGACGAGCGCGCGGCAGTCCATGACGCGGCTTTGTTCGAGCATATCGACTATATTTTCTTTCGCCGTTTCTCCCAAGGACGTTCTTCCCATATTGCAGCCTATATTGTGGATAATACAACTAACCGCTTGGACAAAAATGAGTTGGCTAAGCTACACAAGAAAGTTTGGCTTCACGGTACAGCGCCCCTTCTTTATGTGTTCTGGCCTGGAGAGGTGGACATTCTGGCTTGCGCGCGCGGCGCTGACTTCTGGCAGAGGGATGAAAGTCGTTATAACCCTGCTATAAATATAAAAATTGCTGGGCGAATATCGCATGAATTGAAGAAATTTTCGGCTTATCGACTGGGTGATGGAACATTTTGGGAAGATACTCAGAACCGAGGACTTGCAGATCATGTCAAGGCTGCTCATCAGATTTTAATTCAAGCGGTAATCGATGCCGACAAAGATCTTGATGGTGAGAACAATCCAATATTGCGTCGATTGTTATTGCTGTTCATTTTAATCAAATACCTCGAAGATCGTGGCGTTTTTCCTCAAGAAGGATGGTTCGGGCGATTTCATCGCGGCGCCAGGAGTTTCTTTGACGTTCTCAATAGCCGTGATCCGGATAAGGTCTATCAACTGCTGAAATATCTTGACAACAAGTTCAATGGCGATGTTTTTGGTTTGCCGCGCGATAGCCAATGGAAATTGACCAAAAAAGGGTTGGAAACCCTTGCCACCTTGATCGAATCCAAAACGCAAAGCGGCGGACAACGATATCTTTGGGAACGATACTCCTTTGAATACCTTCCCGTAGAGATTATCAGTCATCTTTATCAGCATTTTATTCAAGACGGACATGGAGCTGTTTATACGCCGCCTTTTCTGGCTGGATTGCTTCTCGATCAGGTTATGCCTTATGAGAAACTGAACGGCAATGAGCGCGTTCTTGATCCGGCTTGCGGTTCCGGAGTCTTTCTCGTTGGAGCATTTCGCAGATTGATCAATGTATGGCGAAGCAAGCGCGGATGGAATCGCCCGGATGTGGAAACGCTCAAAGCCATTCTCAGGAATAGTATTTATGGGATTGAAATGGATGCTTTTGCCGTAGATCTGACAGCGTTCAGCTTGAGCCTTGCTATTTGTGATGCGTTAAAGCCGGATGTCATTTGGAATGAATTACGTTTTGATAAACTGCGAGACGCCAATTTGATCGAAGCGGATTTTTTTCAGGTTCTATTAGATTCAAGAGAAGGTAGATCCACAATCCTGGATAAAGGCTTGGATGTAGTTGTTGGCAATCCTCCATTTGAATCAAAATTGACTGTTGCGGGAAATGAGATTAATAAAGTTACTAATTCTGAAAGCTTAGAAATGATTAAATCGCCTGGAAATCAAGTGGCGTATTTATTTCTAAATCAAGCGATGAGTATCTTGAAAGACAATGGCAGTGTCTGCCTTATTCAGCCAGCTGGAATGTTATATAATAGTAAAGTCAAGGCGTTTCGAGAGTCATTCTTCAAACGATTTCATGTTCGAACGATTCTCGATTTTTCTTCGATTCGAAATTTATTTGAGGCTGATACAAAAACTATTGCTGTTCACAGTGATACATTCAAACCGAACAAAAACCATTGCGTTCAACATTGGACTTTTCGGCGAACCAACAGCGTACATGAGCGAATTTGCTTCGAATTGGATCATTACGATATGTATTCGATTCCTCAGACAATTGCAGAGCGCGATCATTTCATCTGGCGCGTGAACCTGCTTGGTGGTGGACGTTTATACAATATATTACGACGATTGCGGCAATTGCCGAATTTGGCAGATTTTATTGAAGACCATAAAAAGGATGGATGGGATTATGGAGAGGGATTTAAGGTTGGTACTAAAAAGAATTATGCGCCCCTTATCACTGGGAAACCCTATTTGCCTACCACGGCTTTTACGGATAATGAAATTGATGAAAATAGAATTACGATAGTAACGGAAACCCATTTTGAGAATCCTCATGAAAAGCGTTTTATGTCTCCATTAATTTTAATAAAAGAAAATTCATCTTTGCCAATTAAATTTTGGAATAAAGGAATTATCACATATAATCATAAGATAATCGGTATTCACGCACAACCATCTCAATATAAAGATTTACGCGAATTATATGAAATGATGATAAATCGTCGGGAATTCTATCGTTTCTATTTGACCTTGAATAGCTCTCAATATCTTGTGGGAAGAGCTACGGCAATATGTAAACAAGATATTGATCAACTTCCACTACCCACTTCTCATGAAGAATTGGATTTGGCTTTTTGGGAAAAGGCGATGGCTGAAGATGTATTGAAATACATGGCTGACTATATTCGACTTGGGCAGAATTCCGATCTTTTGGAAAAGGCAGCTTCTAAGGGTGACCTCAAACTTTATGCTGATCTCTTTGTTCGGATGTTGGGCAGTATTTACGATAATCTGAAAAGCCTCGATACGAATTATATTGAAAGCTTTATCTGCCAGTCATTTTACTTCGGCGACAAACCGGACTTCTCCTTTATCGATGGAAATATTGAAGATTCGCTGCGAAATATTATATATCACCAGCAAAGCGAATATATGAGAAAAATCCGGGTATTACGATACTATGATAAAAACGTTATGATTATTATCAAACCTGATCGCCTGCGTTATTGGATTCGTTCAACAGCCATTCGCGATGCAGATGACACCCTTACTGATCTTCGGGAGCAGGGTTATTGAGAAACGAACGAGGCAGCGATGGAAAAGTCACTCAAGGCTTGACGCTTAAAACACAGGCGCTTAAGACTATTGAATTTATACAGATGTCGCTTCCAGAATGGCGTGATGACCCATCTCGAACAGATGAACAAGCGGAAAACCACCTGAATCTGCAATTGTGCAAATATCTGAATGCTCATTCACGTTCTCACTTTCCCATGATCCAATTCAGTCACGAGGAATATCAGGAAGGGAGACGCGTTGCGGATTTATCCGTAGCCCCTCAGAATCCATAACACTTGAAGCGACAGTTTATTCGATTTACGATCCGATTCTGATCATAGAGTGTAAACGTTTCCCATCTCCTACGAAGGATCGTGAGCGGGAATATGTTACTACAGGAAAGTCTCTTACGAGTTCTGGTAATCCAGTGATTGGCGGCGGCATTCAACGTTTCAAAATGAATTTATATGCGCAATCACATGAACTTGCAGCACTGATCGCTTACATCCAATCAAATTCCTTCAATCAATGCTTGGAAACAATTAACAAGTGGATTGAGGAACTTGCTGAAAATTGTGAATCTGACTTCTGCTCATGGAGTCAAGATGAAAAACTGAATTTTGTCTCAAGTGAAAATAGGAAAAATATTGCAAGATGCCGATCCTTCCACTCACGTGAAGACAGTCGGAAAATCGAATTAATTCACCTGTGGATTATGATGAAATAATTTCTGAGATCAATTCGTGGATAAGAGATGAAGGAGCATTCTTTGTTTGTCTATGTTATCCTTATCTACTCCTTAATTTTAGGTATACCACAATATAATACTGAGAATTTTAAGTCAATTTTCAGAATTTAAAAATATAAAAGTAATGGGGTGTGATATGAAAAGATATTTTGGTATCATTATACTGTTTTTCACCTCGGGATACGCATATTGCAACTCCGATGGAAACCAGGGCAACGATTCCGCAAAGGAACAACAATCGCACAAGTCGGAGTGGAAAATCGGCGCGCCGATCGTGACATATTGGTCGGGTCCTGGTTCCAATAAGCCCCTCGGCGGCAAAGAGGCTGCACAGGTGTGCGCCGGAGGCTGGAACCTTGCCTGGGCGCAAAATAAAAATGACCTGGATGAACTGCGCCGCCACGGAATCCGCGGAATGCTCGTTATTGGAACGCCGGACATCCAGGATGCAGCCCAGGCAAAA
Organism: Candidatus Sumerlaeota bacterium; assembly: GCA_016931135.1. GTDB lineage: Bacteria > Sumerlaeota > Sumerlaeia > MWCT01 > MWCT01 > JAFGFK01. The sequence continues at coordinate 11,467 of JAFGFK010000464.1, forward strand.
AATCTTGCAGCCCTGATTGAGAAAGTCAGCGCTCATCCTGCGCTTTATGCCTATCACCTTGTCGATGAGCCGGGAACCGGCGCGTTCCCAAAGCTGGCTCGTCTCGTCGCTTTTCTTCGCCAGCGCGATCCTGCCCATACGGCATATATCAATCTGTTTCCCACTTATGCGAATGAAGCCCAGCTGGGGGTAAGTGATGACGCTGCCGAACGCGCCAGGGTTGGTTATCCCCAGGATTTCGCAGGCGTAAATACCGATGACAAGACTGCCATGCGATACCGAGAATATCTCAGGCAGTTCATCGATATAGTCAAACCGGACCTGATCAGCTACGACCATTACCACTTTCTGAAAAACAGCGACGGCATCCAGTATTTTCTGAACCTTTCCCTGATTCGAAAAGCTGCGCTCGATGCGAATCTGCCCTTTCTTAACATCATCCAGGCTTGCGACTCTCCCGCGGAAGGGTGGCGCGGACCCAATGAGAACGAAGTAAGATGGCTCACCTTTACTTCGCTCGCTTATGGCGCCCAGGGCATCAGCCATTTCCGCTACGATATCGGTTTATGGGAAAACGCAACGACTCCGCGCCCCCTTTACTGGGAAGTGGCGCGCATCAATCGCGATTTCCTGGCAATGGCAACACAATTGCAGCCCCTGACTTCTTTGGGGGCATACCACTGCGGGAAGGCGCCGTTGGGCGGGGAGGCATTGCCGCCCGATAGCCCTTTCTCACCGGATCCATTCTCACAGGAGATTTTGCTCGGTTACTTCGGCAAGGAGGAAAACAAACCCACGCATGTGGTGGTTGTGAACCTGGATTACAAGAATGCCGTTTCCATAACTCTGAAAGGTCCCGCGCCGATGGATCTTTACCATGCGCCAACGCGAACCTGGCGCGCCGATAAAGGCGGTTCGAGAGTGAAATTGGATATTCAGCCAGGCGGCGGCGCGCTGGCGCGGCTGCGGGAATAGATTGATTAAACAGGGTGGGAATGACATTAATAAAATCAGAGTATCTTCCTGGTTCTCTCCCGTTCCAGATTGAAAAATCTTAAATCATTTATTGACGCATCATGCCAGTTTTTATTATTTTTCTTTCAGATATGATTAAAGGAAAATATCCAAATGAATTTTATTCTATGACGTAAATGCCGCTTACAGCGGGATAAGAAAAGAGGATGGATAATGCCGCGAAAAGTGAGAGATCTTATTCGTGATCTTGAAAAAGCGGGTTTTGTTAATAGAGGAGGCAAGGGGAGTCATAGGAATTTTATTCATCCAAAAGTTGCAAAGACTATTACAATATCAGGAAATGAAAATGATGACGCAAAGCATTATCAGGAAAAGGCTGTGCGCCTGGCATTAAAGGAGGCTCAATAATGAGAGAGGGAAGCAAATATGTAAAAATTGTAGAATGGTCCGAATATGATGGATGTTTTATTGGAAGTTGCCCGGAGCTTTTCTATGGAGGCTGCCATGGCCAAGACGAACATGAAGTCTTTGACGAGTTATGTCAGATTGTTGAGGAAACTATAGATATCTATCGTAAGGAAGGTAAACCAATTCCTTCTCCTCTATCAGGGAAAGAATTTGTCAATGCTCTTCAAAAAGTAGTATAGGCTATGTGCGATAATTATATGATAGAGGCGGGATGATGGAATCATACTCTATAAAAATCCTTTGATTAAATAAAACATAAAGGAAACCTCCATGACTTTCATTCTATCCCTCGATCAGGGCACAACGAGTTCCCGCGCCATCGTCTTCAATCGCCGCGCCGGAGTCGTCAGTGTGGCGCAAAAGGAATTTTCCCAAATCTATCCCCGATCCGGCTGGGTGGAACACGATCCCAGGGAAATATGGACAACCCAGATTGAAATGGCGGTTGAGGCAATGGATCGGGCGCGGATCAACCCACGCGATCTGGCTGCGATCGGGATTGCCAACCAGCGCGAAACAACCCTTGTATGGGATCGCCGCACCGGCGAACCACTCTGCAACGCCATTGTTTGGCAGGATCGACGCGTTGCCGATTTTATGACCAATCTCAAAAACAGGGGGTATGAGCCGCTGCTGCAACGAAAAACCGGA
>JAFGFK010000465.1 GCA_016931135.1 Candidatus Sumerlaeota bacterium
AATAATCATAGATCAATTTCAGGACGTCCGACGCCATGGGGATGTTTCCCTGTTCATAAATCTTCTCGTAAAGGCTGTAGAGGAAATCGCAGTCTTCCTCGTTGATTTCCTCCATTGTCTTGTATTTCTCGAAAGCGAGTACATAATCTCCATTGATATCATACACGCGGGCGATTCTTTTACCCGCCATGAGGTGAAGTTCCGGGGTTTGAGAAACCAGTTCATACTCGGTAAGCGCCTTTTTATTATCGCCCATGGTAACAGCGAGGTCGCCGGAACGAAGGCGCAGATCGGGAAGGCGGGGATTGAGGGAAAGGAGATGATCATAGACGCCGCGGAGTTTTTTCTGGATTTTGGAATCTCCCGGGTAGTGTTCCAGGGCGATGGAAAGATATTGAGCGGCTTTATGATAATTGCCCTGTGTAACGCAGAAATCTCCTAGATAGATCATATGGGAAAGAGGGGGCGTATTCATGGAGCGCAGGATTTCATCCAGTTTTTCCAGGATGGGTATCCAATCTTCATAATCCATTTTCAGGATACTGACGTATTTTTCCAGGGCGCTGTCCCATTTCCTGTTCTTGAAATGAAGTTCTGCGAGTCCGAGTTCCGTGTTGGTTTTGAGTTCCTTGTCTTCCCACTCCTTCGCTTCAACGATCACCATGTCATGGGTATTGATGAACTGGAGGAGGTACACGGCGGTATCGAGTTCGCCCAGTCTTTCGAGTCGCAGGGTAATTTCGTTGATGAGGGCTTTGTTTTCCGCATCGAGGGGGATGCGTGAGAGGAAATCGAACGATTGGCGGTAATCCTCCATATCGATGAGGACGCGTCCGAGTTTTTTGATGATGGCGTAATCGCCGAGTTCATCCAGATTCAATGTGCGGGCAATTTCGAGGGCTTTCTTGATATTCCGATCTTCCAGGTAAAGGGAAATCAATTCGAGTTTATTGTCGGGGGGCATATCGAGTTCGGCTTCCTGAGAGATCACATTTTCGAGGTAGTTGATGAGCCATTTTTTAGCCTCGGTATTTTCCGGATCATCCAGGAGGGATTTGCGGAACAGATCGGCCGCCTTTTCCGGAATGCCGATCTTGTCATAAATCAAGGCGATGAAATTGGTGGCTTCCGGGGTGAGTTCATAAGACCTTTGGGCAAGGGAGAAGCTGCGGATGATGAGAGGGAAATCACTGAAACCGAGGCGGAAGGCTTCCTGGTAATAGGGGACCGCTTCATTGGGGGACTTTTGAAAAAGGGCTATATCGCCGAGGGCTTTGAAGAGGTCTGCGGATTGGCTGTGTTGGGAACTGAGGGCTTCCAGCCGTTTCCGGATTTCTTTCAGGGCTTTGGCGTCTATCCCTTTGAGGGTTTGGAGGTTGCTTGCCATTTCCGTAGGTTGGTGAATGAGATAGCATATACTGAGGGGTTGGTGGATGCGGTGATTATCCGGGGCGAGTTCGGAGAGGCGTTCGAGGAGTTGCAGGGTGCGAGGTCCGAGGATGTCGCACTTCAGATAGATTTCCGCGAGACTGATCATCACCTGGACATTATCCGGATATTTGGCGAGAGAGGTCTCGAGGGATTTTATGGTTTTTGTAACAATTTCATTCAGCATAAAAATCACTTTTTCCCGTAACAGGATAAACAACAACAAAAGTACTTCCCTTACCTGGGGTGGTTTCTGCAAGTATTTTTCCACCTGTTGCGACCAATAAAAAACGGGTGATGGTCAAACCCAAGCCCAAGCCTTCATAGGATCGGTTCAAATTTCCATCAACCTGGAAGAAGAAATCGAAAATTCTAGCGAGGTTTTCCTGATCGATGCCAATGCCTTCATCGGAAATGGCGATCTGCAATTCTCCATTTTTTTTCAGAAAAGATACGGAAACCTTGCCATTGTGAGGGGAGAATTTGACGGCGTTATCGAGTATATGGTAGAAAATGCGTTCCAGGGAGATTTTTTCCGCCATGATGAAGGGCGATTTTTTTCCTGGTTGAATATCAAAGCGGATATTTTTCTCGGTTCGGCGTTCTTTAACGCGTTCCACGGCGCGGAGCATGATGGGATAAGGATCAACGGGTTCGACCATCAAATCGGTTTTTCCATGGACGTTGATTTCCGCCACCTCGATGATATCATTGACCAGGTTGATGAGATGTCTTGCATTTTTCGCCACCCGGAGAAGAATCTGTTTTTGATTATCTGTAATCTCACCAGCGCGTTCTTCCATGAGAAGTTCGACAAAACCGTGTATTGTCGTCAAAGGGGTGCGCAATTCATGGGAAACAGTGGATAAAAAATTACTTTTCAGAACATCCAGTTCCTTGATGTCGCGATAGGCGAACTGGAGGTTCTGATAAAGGACAGCGTTTTCAACGGCGAGGGAGGCTTGCGCGAGAAACCATTGAAGAGAGGCCAGGTCTTTTTGGGTTACGGATTTGCGGGAAAATTTCCTGTCAAGGAGGACAACCGCATAAGGTCTGTTTTTACTGCTGATGGGAAGGGCGACAAAATGATGCGCTATGATTTCGGCAATAGAGGGAGGGATGACAGGCTGATTTTTGTCTTTATCAATGATCAAAGCCCTTTGGGATGCGCAAATCTCATGGAAGAAATTTTCGCCTTTGGTCTTGGGTTTTCCGGAAAAAGACAATCTCCTGATGGACTCGCTCAAGGGATTCTGGGCGCCGATCTTCTGGGCGATGGAAATCCAAAGGGCGGACATCTTGAGCGCGGAAAGGCACAAATCCCACACTTCCACTTCATGATTTTCTTCAAGATTGTTGTTTTTTATGATGGAATCAAGGGTGGTTTCCTCATTTTTCAATTCCGATAAAAGTTCCTTCGCTTCCTTTGACGTCGAGGGACCCAGCATCATGTTCCCCGTAAAAACGTCGAATTTTTCATCATAGGTGAAAAGGAAGCTCCGGGTAAAATTCAAACCTTGAGGAGAGATAAGAGAGCAGAGAATAATGCTGTATATATCCTCGGGATTTTTGGTGGAGGAAAGCGCTGTGATAATCCGGTGTATTCTGAGAAAATCCCGTATGGATTTTTGAAAACTCCTATCCTCCATTTAAGCAAATCCCATAAAGAATTATTTCATGCCGATACCGGAATCACAGGGGAACCGGGGCGGTTATCATCTCGACAGGAATTTCACCATGCTCACCTGGGTTCCGGAATCTTCGGGATAACTGATTTCGACCTTGTCCATGAATTTTTTTATGATATAAGTCCCTAAGCCATGCCCCTTCTGCGCGTATTCTTCGAGATTGCGTACTCCGACATGCGGTCCCTTTTTATTTCCGACGCCAAAATCGTTGATCGTAATCTGCAGATGATCCTTCGCCACCTTCAGCGCGATCCGTATTTGATAAGACGGCTGGAAGTCGAATCTATAATCTCCCGGGAGAGAATTGCCGTACGCATGGGAAAGCACGTTCGAGCACGCCTCATCAACGGAGATTTCAATCTGGGCGATTTCCTCATCCGAGAAACCCATGTCGCGGGCAATGGAACATATAAAGGGGCGGATATGGGACAAAATCCGCGTTGTCCCGGGGCAATGAATTTCCAGAGAGAATTCGTCTCCCATATCATACATGTCGGAAATCCTTCCATTCCCGGAGGGAGTGATCACGGGGAACCAATCCCCGTATATCCGGGAATCTTATTGCAAAAAAGCGAGCCTTATTTCTGCTCCTGCTTTTTTGATTTGAAGAAATCCTCCATTTCTTTTTCATCGAGAGCGACAACAAATATCTTGGTAAAACCCAGGAGATCGAGTATCTTGTAAACCTTTCTATTCGGGCGGAGCAGAACCAGATCGCCATGTTTCTTCCGGAGTCGCTGGGTGAGGGACATCAGGGCGCCTATCCCCGCGCTGGATATGTAATTCAAATCCAGAAGATCGAGAACCATGTTTTGTTCCCCGGATTCCAATATCTCCTCCATTCGATTTTCGAACATATTTACGGTATGGGCGTCGAGGTAACCGGAAATCTCGATCAAGCTGTAGTTCTTTTCCCTGGTCTCGAGCCGGATGTTCAGATCGAATGTTTTCATAAACAGCCTCCGGTTTTATCAAGAATGACTCTCGGATATCGCCGCCGCGGAAATTTTGTGAAGGGAATCCCCGGATTCGGTGAAAACCTTGAACGCTATAATCGTGATGTCGTCATTTTGCGGAATGCCCTGGGTAAAATTCTTTATATCTTCCATAATGGCGTCTATGACTCCTTCCGCCTTTCCGTTTCGGCTTTTTCCAACAATGTCAATCAATCGGGATTGACCATATTCCTGAGAAGCCTGATTCATTGCCTCAACTACACCATCAGTATAAAGCACAACCAGATCGTCGTTGGCAAGATTTATTTCTTTTTCCCTGGTGATATTGAAGATATCCTCCTCCACCAGCCCCAGGGCGATGCCGTCCGGGGAATACAGTTCCGGTTCCTCCCGATTTTTTCCAAAGGTAATCAGGGGTTCATGTCCCGCCCGGGCGAAACGGAGGGTTTTCTTTCGGATGTCCATTATGACGTAAGTCATGGTAATGAACACATTTTCCTTGGTATCCTGACGAACATATTCATTGACGACCTTCAAAACGGCGGAGGGAGAGAGTTTGTTGCGGCTTTCCGCCCTCAAGACGCTGCGCACCATGGACATGACCAGCGCCCCCGGAATGCCCTTTCCCGAAACATCGGCGATCACGATGCCCAGATGATTCTCATCCACCCAGAAGAAGTCGTAATAATCCCCGCCTACTTCGAGGGCGGGTTCATTGAAAGCCGCCATGTCCAATCCCGGAACATGGGGACACTGCTTGGGCAAAAGCAGGCTTTGGAAATCCCGCGCGAGGCCCAGCTCCTGCTCGATCCTTTGTTTGACGGCGAGCTCTTCATAAAGTTTCACCATATCGACCGTAACGGCAGCCTGATCGGAAAGAGACTGCAAAAGGCTCATGTCTTCCTCGTTAAAATAATGTCCATCTCTTTTATTGACAAGAGCCAGCACGCCCAGCGCCTTTTCCTTGATCTTCAAGGGACACAGCATCAGAGTTTCTATGGGAACAAATTCCAGCGTGGTGCTGGGGATGCGCGGATCGTTCATGGCTTCGGAAATAAGGAGAGACTCGCCCTTTTCCGCCACATAACCTATCAATCCCTCCCCCATCCTGATCCTGTCCCGCATGATCCTTTCGGTAAGAGATTTCCGCTTGGTGAAGACATAATCGCTCGTTTCGTGAAGCGGGGGGAAAAAGCCTATGACCACTTTTGCTTTCAGCGTCTTTTCCTGTTCCTGGATCAGGAAAATAGCCCCTGATTCCGCATGGGTGTATTCAATGATGAAATTGGTGATGATTTCAAGCGAACCCTGCAAATCTATGGAATGAGTGATCCGTTCCCCGATTTTGTGCAGAAAAGAAAGAACCGCCTCTCTCTCCTTTGTCCTTGTATCGCATGCCTGTTGAAAATACCGATATCTTTTCCGGAGCGCCAGGATCCACGCCAACAGAACAACGATTATCAACGTAAGCGTATTTGAAGACATCCTTAATTTTCTCCGCTCGACACCAAAAAAAGAATCCCCCGAATGCCTCAATAGTGTCAACCAAAAAGGACAAGCGATTCGTGGTTCCTTTTCATGGGCGATACGGTGATCGATACGCCTGACTTTTTTAACCACTAAGACATGCCTGTTTCTTTTCTTTTATAATAAGTATTAGATG
>JAFGFK010000466.1 GCA_016931135.1 Candidatus Sumerlaeota bacterium
CCAGGTCTTTCCCTGTTTCGTGTAAACCACCCAGTAAAAGGCGGATTCTGAGCCTTTCGGTTTCCACGAAATCCGCAACTTGCCATCCACCCTTTCCTTTTCCACTGTCGGATTTTCCGGCGCCTTGCTGTCGATCCACGGATACGAAGGAATCAGGCATTGGGTCTTGTAGGGACCATTCAGAAGGTCATCACAGATTTCCTTGTTGTTCTGGAGTCCCTTCATGCTGAAAAATACATGCCCCGGTCCCTCCGGAACTATCCCCCGCGTGATCATGATCTGGTTGATCAGTTCGTATCTGCCTGTATTACGTGCGGAACCGAACGAAAATCCGGGCCAGAGATGGCGTCCCTTTGCATTCTGGCTCTGCCACCAACCCAGAAGAACCGGGAAACTCTGCGGCGCCTGGCTGATAGGCCAGTATAGTTGCGGCGTGAAGAAATCGAGCCACCCTTCCTTGAACCATAATAGCGCGTCGGCATAAAGCTTGTCGTATTGATCGAAACCCTTGATGCTTTCCGGATAACCCGGGCGATAGATGCCGAACGGGCTGATGCTGAACTTGACGTATGGTTTGACTGCCTTGATTTCCTCCGAAAGCCTTTTGACGAAAACGTTCACTGCCTCGCGTCGCCAGTCTCCGCGGGAAAGTTTTCCGCCGGATTCCTGGTAAGCCTTCCACGTATCGTCATCAGGGAAATCCTTGCCATCATTGTATTCCGGATAGGGATAGAAATAATCGTCAAAATGCACGCCGTCGATGTCATAACGCTTCACCACATCCATGACAACCGCGATGGAATGATCCTGCACTTCCTTCATGGCAGGATCCATCCAGTAATAACCCTTGTCACCGAGTTTGCGAACCATGTGCGGCTTTGCCTTTACGAGTGATTTTTCGGATAAAGGTCCTCTCATGGCGGAGTGGTTGGCGCGGTAGGGGTTGTACCATGTGTGCACCTCGATGCCGCGATCATGAGCCTCTTTTACCCAGAACTCGAGCGGATCGTAGAAGGGATCGGGCGCTTTGCCCTGTTCTCCCGTGAGATAGTAGGACCATGGTTCCAGTTCGGATTTATACATGGCGTCCGTATGGGGGCGAACCTGGAAGACCACTGCGTTCATGTTGAGTTCCTTGATTTTATCCAGTATGGCGATAGCCTCGTTTTTTTGTTCCTCAACCGTGAGTCCGGGTTTTGTGGGCCAATCGATATTGGCGACGGTTGCCACCCAGGCGGCGCGGAATTCGCGCGGCGGAGTGGGAAGAACCTCTTTTTCCTCCTGCGCCCATCCTGTCATGCCAAGTGTCAGGATAAAAATAAAAGACACGAACAGTTCCCATCCCATCTTGTTCATATTTCTTACCTCCGGAAAATTTATTTTACATGAAAGATAATCCAGATGTCACCCCAAATCGCCAGGAATGTCAAGCTCCCAATTGATGTGCGCCCAAAAGGAAGATTCGAGGAGATTTATGCCCCGCCAACGGCGGGATTCGTGGTAGAAAATGAAAAAGCCTGCGGACAATCGATAAACCCGCCTTCAAACCACGGAAAGGCCAATCAATAACTATTATAAAAGAAAAAGAATCAGGTTTTTTTCGTGGTTTATATCCGAAAGGCTTCTCGTTCTTAGTATCCCTTTTTCAGAAAGGAACCACGAATTTTGAAAGTCATCCCCACGAATTCAGATCAATAACACACTATCTTAACCACGGGGGACACGGGGAACACGGGGGAGAATCTCAGGGAAAATAATTGAACAAATTTGAGTTTCCTCATGCCCCCTCCTCCTTCGCCAAGGCTATGGAAGACAGGCGAGTTCCCCGTGGTAAAAAAGCATCTTTGAATCCATTCATACAAATCCGCAGATGACGCAGATTTTCGCAGATTTCTTTATTCATAACGATCCTGTCAAAAATTAATTGATTTATTCTTTTGATTGCAATCGCGAGAGAAGATTTTTAACATGGGGATTCTGCGGATCGATTTTTTGCGCAGCTGAAAGATGATCCCGCGCCTTTTCCTTTTCCCCTTTTTGAAGATACAGAAGCGTAAGGTTGCACCGCACCCCTGCATCCGCAGGATCGATCTCAACCGCACGCTCCAGAAGCGTTTGTCCCTCTTCAAGGCGCCCCTTCTGTATGTAAAGAATGGCAAGATTCGCCAACGCCCCCAAATGTCGCGGATTCGATTCCAATGTCTTTTTATAAAATTCCTCCGCCGCGGATAACCGATCCATCTGCTCGAACGCATAACCCGTTCCAAAGAAAATCTCCGCTTCGCTGGATTGTACGCGGGGAAATTCCAGCGCCTTTTGAAATGATTCCAACGCCTCGCCGGGCAAGCCCTGGTATAACTGGCTGTAACCAAGCGCCGCATGAGAATAAAAATAGTCGGGTTTCAATGAGATGGATTTTTTCGCCGATATTTCCGCCTCTGCATAAAGCCCCCTGTTATTCTGCGCAGCAGCCAGTTCCGCCCACGGCAAATAATACTCCGGCGTATATCCAACCTGGTATTTCCACAAATCCGCATCATCCTTCCAATAGCGGCTCCAGTAGTTTGAATAGAGAGCCTGGGGAAGAAGCAGCAGAAGAGAAAGCAAAAGAACCTTCCCGGAGAATTTATATTTTTCCACAATGTTTATTAATAAAATTCCCATTATAAAATATAATCCGATCGCGGGAAAATAAAGATAACGATACGCCACCGGATTATTGAGATTCATGAATATGTTGGAAACGGGGATCATGCAAACCGCATAAAAACCAAGCGCTGCCCATGCAAAACGGTTTCGCAAGAAAAATATGATAAGAAAAAACAGCATGATGGATACTATTCCCAAAAGGAAATCTCTATCCATTGCTCCGGAGGAAAGGACTCCCGCCATGTTGGGCAGAAAAGGTCTCAGGTAAAAAAGCGACTGGATGTAGATTCCCTGGATTTTTATGATCCGGATTCCCTTTTCGATAAGATTGCCCTGGAGGCTCAAAGGACCAATCCCCTCCACCTTGTTTGTCATGATCACAAATCGAATGATGAAAGAAAAAAGAAACGCTGCTGCAGCGCCCATGCAAGTCGCCCCATGATCGCGGTAAAAATTTTTGCCCCGCATTATGACGCCAACGCAGATCAAAAGAAGAGGAAGAACCGCTGCGTTTTCCTTCGCAAGTAATGCGAGAAAACACGACAGCCATAACAGGCATCGATAAATATATTTATTTCCCCCCTCGAGGATTTTTATAAAACTCCACAAAGAGAAAAGCGTCAGAAACACAACCTGCAAATCCTCCCGGAAGGAGATGACATTGACCGCTTCGCCCGATATTGTATGAACGGCGAAAAGACCGGAAGTGATAAATGCGATAAAGGATAAAGAGGGTGGGTGGGAATTTATTTTCATTTTGATGCGGGTTAATATTGCAAATACAAGAAATACATTCAGGATGTGCAGGATCAAATTGTGGAGATGATAACCAAAAGCCCGCATTCCCCATATTGCGTAATCCAGCATATAACTGAGTGAAACAACAGGCCTGTAGCTTTGCTCCGCAAAAAGGCTGAAATAATCCCTGGAAAATAGAGAGAGAAAATATTTCAGGCTTTTGACAGCAAAATTATGGGTGAGAACATACTGGTCATCTATGACAAATGTATTGAACAGGGTTGATCCGTACGCAAAGATGGCGAGTAGAAACAAGGGAAGATAAAAAGGCGCGTATTTCGCTTTGACAGGAGAACTGGTTCCGGACGCTGCCATGGATCGCTCCCACTCTTTGGTAAAACCGGATCAAACCCAATGTTTTTGATTACAGGCAAAAGTATATAAAAATACAGAAGCGCCCCCCATCCCCTCGTCTTTTCACTTATTGGGCTCGAGGAGCGTAAACCCGGTTTCCTCATCCTTCAACCTGGTCGCCTTTATGGAGAGAAATTCGATAATGACCGCTTCAGCGACTATCCATGTCTCCACGCCGTAGCGGAAACATCCGGTTACAGTTTGTCCCGATCGCCCCAGGGCGCCGTGGATGTGGAGAATCGGGTTTCCCTTTTCGTCCGGCGCTATGACGCCGGCGCCAATCACCTCGTGCGCGCCGTCAATGGGAAGGAGCATGGGCTCCGGCGGCATCTCTTCCGATTTTCGGGGACCGACTACCACGCTTCCCTCTCCGATCCCCCCAACAAGGATCACCTGTCCATGGACAATCCTGTTTTCCTTCGCAAACGCCTCCAGGCAATCCGGGAGTTTATCCCCATCTTCCAAACGGATCACGAACACGCGTCCTGTTTTTCCCTCGCTCGATTTCATGGTAAGTATTCCACTTCCTTTGTAAAGGATGTTATTCCTGTTTATCTTTCATGACATATTTCATGAGACCGCCGGCTTGTATGATCTCCTGCGCGAAAGGCGGCATGGGCTCGAAGGAAAAGGTTTTCTTCGTGCGCAGGTTTTTGATGGTCCCGCCATCCAGGTCAACCTCGAGTTCGTCCCCTTTTTGTATATCCGCAGCCGCATCCGGGCTTTCAATGATCGGAAGTCCGGTATTGATGGCGTTCCGGTAAAAGATGCGGGCAAAACTGTCTGCAATCACGCAGGAGATTTCAGCTGCCTTGATCGCAATCGGGGCGTGTTCCCGCGAGGAGCCGCACCCGAAATTTTTCCGGGCGACAATGATGTCTCCCGCATTTTTCTCCTTTACGAAATCTGGATCGATATCTTCCATGCAGTGACTGGCGAGAAAATCCGGATCGCTGGAATTCAAGTATCGCGCTGGAATGATTTCGTCCGTGTTTACGTTGTCTCCGTATTTGAATGATTTTCCTTTGAGTTTCATTTTGCCACCTCCTCGGGATGGGTGATGCGGCCCGTGACCGCGCTGGCTGCCGCTACTGCGGCGTTGGAGAGATACACCTCGCTTTTTACATGCCCCATGCGCCCCACAAAATTCCGGTTCGACGTCGCTATGCAGCGTTCCCCTTCCGCCAAAATTCCCATGTGTCCCCCCAGGCAGGGCCCGCATGTGGGCGTGCTCACCGCGCAGCCTGCATCCAGGAAAATGTCGAACAAACCTTCCTTCATTGCCTGGCGATATATTTCCTGAGTTGCCGGGATCACGATGCAGCGGACATTCCGGTCAACGCGGTTTCCCTTGAGAATCTCCGCAGCGTCCCGAAGATCGCTGATCCGCCCATTGGTGCAGGAGCCGATAAACGCCTGGTCGATTTTGATCTCCTTTGCACGGGATACCGGCTTTGAGTTTGATGGCAAATGGGGAAAGGCAACTTGCGGCTCCATGCCCGTGATGTCCCATTCGTAAGTCGCTACGTACAGGGCGTTGGAGTCCGATTCGTATAGTTTATATTCTCTTTTGGCGCGGGTTTTGATATATTCTTTCGTGATCTCATCCGGTTCTATGACGCCGTTTTTTGCCCCCGCCTCGATCGCCATGTTGCATAGGGCAAGGCGATCATCCATGGGAAGCTCGCGGATGACAGGACCTGTAAAATTCATAGTACGGTAAAGGGCGCCATCTACCCCAATCTTTCCTATAGTGAAAAGAATGATGTCCTTTCCGCCAAACCATTTCCCCCTTTTCCCGTTATAGATGAAACGCATCTGTTCCGGAACCTTGAACCACGCCTGCCCCGTGATCATGGCAGCCGCGAGGTCGGTTGAACCCACGCCCGTGGAAAATGCGCCGAGGGCGCCATACGTGCAGGTGTGGCTGTCCGCGCCGATGACGCAATCCCCGGGCAGAACCAGTCCCTGTTCCGGAAGCAGGGCGTGTTCAACGCCCATCTGCCCCACATCGTAAAAATGTTCGATTTGATGATCCCGCGCGAAAAAACGCACCTGGGCGCATTGCTGGGCGCTGTCGATATCCTTGTTCGGCGTGAAGTGATCCAGTACAAGGGCGATGCGCGAGGGATCGAACACCTGGTCCGCCCCGGCTTTTTGATATTCCTTGATGGCGATGGGCGCGGTGACATCATTACCCAGGCAAAGATCGATCCGCGCCTTGATGAGTTGCCCGGGTTTCGCCTCCTCTCTATCGCTGTGAGCTGCCAGAATCTTTTCCGTTATTGTTTGCGCCATGGATTCTACTCCTCTTGATTATTATTCAAACAGCGGGAACTTACGAATTTTCCCTTCTTCTCTTTTTTCCATGCGTGGCGTGTTTGAAAGGTTTGTAAACCTTTTTCTTCAAAAAACGTCCCGCGCGAAGATACCAGGGAGCGTCTTTCAGCCGGGCTTTTTCCTCAGCCGTTAAAGAACCACGCAGGTAATAATCCTGAAGCTTCAATACCGTGATATCGTCCACATTTTTCAAACGGCGGAATATTGCCCGGGTAATGAAATTTCCCTTTCCTTTGATATGAAAGGCGCCGGCAAAGTCAATCAAAAAAGGCGTCTCTTCTCCGGCAACAAGAATGTTCTTCCGCCGCAGATCCCCGTGAGTTACGCCTTGGTTGTGCATTTCTTTTACCAGCGCCTTCAGCCTTTCAAAGAACCGGGGCGCCAGATCGGAACCCTTGAGATGCGGGAGCCTTTTGCCTTCCACATATTCCATGATGAAGGAATGCGGATCGAGTCGTCTGTAAATCTTCGGAATCCCGCGGATTCCCTGGAGAACCTCGTAATTGCGCCATTCCCTGCCGATGTTGTATCTTCCCCAGGAAATCCTCACGAGGAAGGGATGCCCGGAAAAATGCTTCCA
>JAFGFK010000467.1 GCA_016931135.1 Candidatus Sumerlaeota bacterium
AGAAACAGGGAAAAGTTCGCTATCGATTCATTTTGCAGCCACCGGGGCGTTTCCGAAACAAAGCGAAGTTCAGCCCCAAAAATATGGTTTCCTCCTCGTCAATTTTGATGAACCTTTATCAGATATACCCCAGATCAAAATAAACGATAAATTTTACTATTCGATCGATGTCACTGATGATAAACTCTTCGAAGGAATTCTGCAGGAAAGCAAGGGACACATAAGGAAAATTATTCTTAATAAAGGAAATAATAATTTCGAGGGATATGAACTATGGCTTACCCCGGGTTATCTTTTGCCCGAAGAGTTTGTCTATTTCCTGTATCAGATTCTGAGGGCTAAGGAACAGTCCGTTACTTTTTCCCGCGTCATTTTCCGAGACGTCGGCGAACTTCCCATGCGGCAACCGATTCTGGCTCAGAAAATATTGAGCGGCGGGAGTAATTACATACCTGTCATCCTCGAACTCTTGAAGCGGATGTGTATTGATTGCATGTTCGTTTGTTCCGTTGATAGCGATGATAACAGTGATCGGAGTTCAAAGGCTATCGAGAGGGGATTGAGTTCCATCGCCCATTTCCGGATCCAAGCCGCCGAAGAGCCCCGTAGTTTCACTCTCAAGGGACGCCTCATCAAAGGAGATGTGAATATATCCTTAAAATAAACATAACAGTAGTTTGGCGAATTGGTTGTATTATGGGGTCATAATGCATTCCCGGCAGCATAGTCAAGACGCGTCGCATTCATACATGCGCCCATGCAGCCATCATTCGGGCTGGAACGGTTTATGCAGCGTGGCAAGGATCAATCCGAACATGATCCATGTCTGCACATAAAGGAAGGTGTCCTGGATGAAGCTGGAGAGAAGGAAGATCGCCAGCATATTGAAAAAGGCGCTGTACAGGTTCGCCAGGTCCCGGCGCCCATTCCGTAAAGCCTTTTTTCTGGATTTCCACAGGTAAAAAAGAAGGGAAAGAAAAAAAAGCGTCGTTATCCCGAAGCCGATCAGCCCCCCCTCCGCGAGAAGCTGGTTGTACCCAATATCCGGGTAACAAATGACGCCTTTCATAAAATGCAGGATTTTAGTCTTGCCCATGGGAACATATCTCCCCCATACGATGTGATAACACCCAAGCCCCACCCCCATGAAAGGATGACGCCTCAGCATCTCTCTCCCCACAACGAGCCCATCCAATCGCATCATCAGGGAACGGTCTTCCCTTCCCGCCTTTATCGTCTGAATCCTGAGCCATATCGTACGCATGATAAAGGGTCCCATGAGGAGAAACAGGGCAAGCACAATCCCCATAAAGATCTTCGAATACCTGTTGCGGTATAATACCGCAGAAATGAAATAGGTAAAACCGATGGCAAGCACGGTCTGCCTGTTGAAGGTGAAAAGGGCGATCATGGTGATGAACACAGAGAGTCCCAGCGCGAGAAAACGGGCGCGAAAGGAAGCGCCTTCGCTGAAGAGATAATACCCGAGGGGAAAGGCGAAGAGAAGCTGGTAGGCAAACACAATGGAATTCGGCGCTGCGCCGTTGATGCGGACGCGTCCCATCCAGCGCGCGGTGGATTTGGTCAATATGTCCATTCCGGTGACAAGCTCGAAAGCGCCTAGAAGGGATGAACCAAAACTGGCGACCAGTATGATCCAGAATATCACATGAAAATGTTTTTTATCCCTGATCACGGAAGCCAGGCTCAACGCTATAAAAAAGTAGATAGCGACATACCAGGCGTGAAATACGCCTTCTTCAAAATCCTCCGCCGCAAAACAATTGACGATGAAATAGACAAATACAATGGTGAAAAAAACGACCAACTTTCCCTTGGGGAATTGCAACTTCCCTTTAAAAAGCCAGTTTGCCCAGGATAATATGAATAGAACCCCGACGATCTGGTTCAAGGAAATGGGGAGTCCCGGAATAGGGATGGAGCGAAAAAACGTCGTCAGGAAATAAAGACAGAATCCGACGAAAGGACCCAGAAGAAATATGATGGAAGAGAAACCAAGCCCCAGGAAACCCAGGGGAATTTCCATGGGAAACTTGAGTCCTCCTATGGCAAGTATAAAGAAGAGAGAGATAAGAAGGACAAGAATATCCACGCGATGATATTTCGTGGTGAAGAAGTAATCCTTTAATCCTTTAGGCGACATGAGAAAGACTCCGATTCAGAGCCTTGATGTTTTTGGCTATTTTTCCATCCCCGAATATGGCGGAACCTGCGACAAAGACCTCGATCCCGGCTGCAAAAGCCAAAGGCGCTGTTTTTTCATTGATCCCGCCGTCGATTTCAATGGCAAACCGGTATCCTTCCTTTTTTTTCTTCAGGCAGAAATGACGAACCTTGTTCAAGGTAGTGGGGATCAATTCCTGCCCGCCAAATCCCGGTTCCACGCTCATGATCAGGATAAGGTCCACATCCTTCAGAACAGGTTCCAGTATCCGGGAAGACGTTTTGGGCTTCACGGACAATCCCGCATATACTCCCCTGCCATGAATATATTTCAGGGCGCGATTCAGATCGGGGCAGGTCTCCGAGTGCAGCGTGATCAAATTAACGCCTGAATCGACAAACGGTTGAATGAATTTCAGGGGATTCTCTATCATCAAATGGGCATCGAGAAAAATATCCGGAAAGGTCTTCCGGATGCTTTTAACCAGAGGGGGTCCGAATGTAATATTCGGGACAAAGTGTCCATCCATGATATCCAGGTGAAACCATCGGCATCCGGCGTCAATGGCGGCGGAAATATCCCCCTTTAAATCAATGAAATTGGCGGATAGAATGGAAGGGGCGATGTAATAATCGCAACCGGGGGGAAGAAAGGGAGAGACGATCCGCTCCCCTTCCGTAATTTTTCCTGTAGCCTTCTTTTTTTTATTCATCGGATCATCCTTGATAATTTCATCTTACAGTAGTTTGAAAATTATTCGGCAATGAGACCGTTCTTGATCGAAACGACCTCACACTGAAGTTTGCCGCCTCCGGGAAGCGTAACATCCAGGATATCGCCCAACTTTTTGCCCAATAATTCCTGGCCAAGCGGCGAGGAGTAGGAAAATATCTTCTTTTCCGGTTCCGCCTCCCAAATCCCCAGGAGGGTGAAAGTCTCGACTTCGCCGCCTCCCAGGTGGCGCAGGGAACATCGGGAACCGATGCCGATCTGATTGGTTTGCACACTGTCCGGATTGATGATCCTTGCCCTGGCAATCAAATCCTGAAGGCTCTCCATTTGCTTGAACAAAAGAGACTGCTTCTCCCTGGCTGCGTCATATTCCGCATTTTCGGAAAGATCGCCATGCCCCCTTGCCCGTTCGATCTCACGAGTCACCTTCGGAATTTCGACTGACTTGATGCGCCGCAATAAATCCTGCTTGATCTTGAGCTGTTCCGAAGTGCAATAATGCAGCTTGGGCTTGTCTTCCTCCTCTTCCTGGAAGAGATCTTCCCGTTCCCTGTGGAAAATATTATCGAGGTATTCCTTGACCGAAGAAATAAAAGCGGGACTCGTGAGAAGAGAATTATAAAAATGCCTGGCATCGGTCTGGGATATTTCCCGGATAACGGAGATGAGGATGGCGAATTTCTCGCCCGTGAAAATGGCGCGGAGCTGGGATTGCAGATGGCGGTTGTATGAGGCGCCGCTCGATGCAGCGTCATACTGATGCCTGGTTTTCTCCAGGTAATGAAGCGCAGCCTGCATCAGGGCAAAATCGGATAAGGGGCTTTCCACCCCCGTCCATTTTCTCTTCAAAATCTGCCGAACCGTCCATATATAGGTTTCCGGATTCCTCTCAAAATGCCCCAAAATGGTCTTCACTCCCTGGTTTGCGGTTTGAAACTCCTCCCTCGCAAGCAATTTTTCAAAGGCGAACTGGCTAAAGCGGATCGGGCTATCCAGGTACAGAGCCAATAACAGGGCTGATGATTCCTCCGGCTTCAGAACAAGAAGCCGTTCCAATGCGCGGCATTGATAATCGAATATTTCGATTTCCTTGAAAAAGGAAACAGGATCCTGAATTGCGGACATAATATTGTCTTCATTATCTTCGAGGGGGGCGGCTGCCCCCGGCATGAGCTTCGAGGTTTCTTCCATCAGGTATATCATTTTCAACCTGCCCGGGGCGTCTTCTTCCTTCAGGGCGCTGTGCCACTGCCTCACCCGGGAGATGAAATGCACCGCTTTTTCCATAGGAAGGGATTTTCCCTTCTGGTGCTGAACCAGTTCCTTTAAAACACTGCGCCTCTGGGCAAGGGTCATTGCCTTTTCAAAACGCTCGAATATCTCGTCATAATATCCCTTGGCTTCGGCTCTGATCTTGATTTCAGGCTTTGCGCCTGTTCCCAGCTCAATCCAGGGATCGTTCCTCATTCCTATTTTGACACGATTCCACCAGGAGGAAAATTCATTTTCCGGAATAATCTTTTTGGTCAAAAGGCTTTTCAGATCGGTTTGGGAAATTTTTCCGTCAAAACTCTTCAAAATGATCTTGATGAGTTCGATGGAATCGTTCGTGGCGAGTTCCTTCAATTTTTCGGGATCGGTCTCCTGAAGGGCGAGGAAATGATCAGGGGACAGCTTTGTCAAATACTGATAGACTCCCTCGAAAGTGAAGGATTTCCCGGGATGATGAGGAAAATCGATCGTTACGCGCATCTGCGGAATATCCAATTCCACCACCTTTCCCACTCCCCAGCTCACATGCTGAAAAATCCCCCCTTCGTCCATATAAATATATTCCTCGAATTTCGTCAGGCAATCGCCCAGGTGGAACTTGTCTTTCAAATGGGAATCCCGTAAATAATGATCAATTCGTGGGCAGGATTGATAAACGTCACGCACCGCATCGAGAATAAAGGGATGCAGATTCGGAGCGTCCGGTTGATGATGAAGTATCATGCGGCTCAACTCGAGAACCAGGGGGAATTCCTTTTTCCCGTGAAAAAAGGCGACGGGAATCTCCCAGAGATCGGGAAGACGCGTTTTTCCTCCGTTCCGATGGATTGTTCCTGATACCAGATCATAGAAGGACTTGTCCGATGTCGGATTTTCCATGAGCTGAAGCCATATCTCATCCACCTTGTCCCAGTATTTTTTCTTTATCATTTCGATCAATTCAATCTCTTTATCCGTTAAATTCACTCTATTCCTCCCTCAAATAAAATCGTTTATGTATAACAATAAAACAATCAAATGCAACCAAAAAAGAATTGACAAAAAACCGATATAAGCAAGACATTTCCTTACATTCATGAAAAATATTTTCTGAAAGGTTGAAAGACTTTGTCCTCTCGTTTTCCGGCATTCTTGCGAAAATCCGGTATCTATACGGGGCGAACGCGTATTGTGGAAAGCCTTCTTTCTGAACTCGAGCTAGCCACTGTTTGTCAAAGCGCGCGCTGCCCCAACCGGAACGAATGCTTCGCCTCCGGTACAGCCACTTTTCTGCTTATGGGAAAAATCTGCGCCAGGAACTGCGCCTTTTGCGCTATAGATAAAGGCGTCCCTGAGCCTCTCGATCCCCATGAACCGGAAAAAATCGCGCGCGCGGCTCAAAAACTCTCGCTGAAACATGTTGTATTGACATCCGTCACCCGGGACGATCTGGAGGATGGCGGGGCGTCTCATTTCCGCCATACAATCGAGGCGGTTCGCAACATTCTGCCCGTTTCCACCATCGAGGCGCTGATTCCGGACTTCAAAGGCAATCTTCCGGCGCTGCATCAAGTATTGTATGCTGAACCCGATATTCTCAATCATAATATGGAAACCGTACCGCGATTATATCCGGCAATCCGCGCCGGCGCCGATTACGAACGCTCCCTTCTGATTTTGTCTTCCACCAAAAAATCATGCCCGGAAATGGCGACCAAGTCCGGACTCATGCTCGGTATGGGGGAAACTAAGGAAGAGGTCATTCAGACCATGAAAGACCTGCGCCGCGTTGATTGCGAAATTCTCACTCTGGGGCAATACCTGACGCCCGGCAGGCGCCATTTCAGGGAAAAAGAATTCATTACCCCGGACTGTTTCCGGGAATTGAAAGACATCGGGCTGAATATGGGATTCATCGCCGTTGAGGCGGGACCGTTCGTTCGCTCCTCCTTTCATGCCCATGAAACATGGAGGCAAGTCATGTCTCGAAGAAAGGAAAGAAAATGAGTCTTGTCATTGTAGGAAGCATAGCTGTGGACAGCGTCGAAACCCCTTACGGGAAGATTGAAAAGGCGATGGGCGGCTCCGCCAATTTCGCCGGAATAGCATCCTCGTTATTCACTAATCCCGCCGTTGTGGGAGTCGTGGGAGAAGATTATCCGAAAGAATACCTCCAGCTCATGAAGAAAAAGAAATTTGATATCAGTGGATTGAAGACTATAGCCGGAGGCAAAACCTTTCACTGGAAGGGGCGTTATGAAGGCGATATGTCCCACGCCATCACGCTCAGCACATGCCTTAACGTGTTCGAATTCTTCAAGCCGGAACTCCCCCCGCATTATCGCGACGCGAAATATATTTTCCTGGCGAATATAGATCCCGAACTTCAGCTTTTTGTACTCGATCAGGTCAAAAAACCGAAGCTGGTATTGTGCGACACCATGAATTTCTGGATCACGGGAAGAAGAGACGCCCTGATCGAGGTTTTCAAACGCAGTCACGTGGTTCTCGTGAACGAAGGCGAGGCGCGGCTTTTAACCGGCATTACCAACCTGATCCAGGCTGCGGAAAAACTGCTTGCCTTAGGTCCCTCTCATGTGATCGTGAAAAAGGGAGAACACGGGGCGTTTCTTTTAAGCAAGGTGGATTATTGCAGCGTTCCGGCATTTCCGCTAAAATTGGTGAAAGACCCAACCGGAGCAGGCGACACCTTCGCCGGAGGCTTGATCGGATTTCTCGCATCGAAGAATTCCGTTTCTCCCGCAGACTTTCGCCGCGCCATGGCGGTTGGAACGGTTCTGGCGTCTTTTGTATGTGAGGATTTCAGCGTGAACGGCACAGCCACGCTCACGAAAAAAAAGATGGCGAAACGCCTCGAACAATTCTGTAAAATCTCGCAGATTCCAAAGATATCACTGTAATAGAGTTCAGAAGATACCGCCGTTTCGATTATGAAAGAACTATTCCGGAACAAGGGTGGGATTTTTTTCGATGGTTCATCTAAAATACCTCTTTGATATTCATGGCAAGCAAATCGGGTATCATTTTTTCAAGATTCAATCAAAGATTTGCGCATAACCAGAACTATATTACGAGTTTATGTCATTCCTCGTCCTTGCCTGTAAGGTGATATTCGAAGTGATCGCACTCTGCAGCAAGGCGTCGTATAAGAAGAAGGAACTCTCCCCTGGTAAGACCGGCTTTCGGCGCCCATGTTTCGCCAACCAGCCTGCCCCGGTTATCAAGCCTGAAACCCAGAAGTTGCATTGACCGGTTGCGCTGCCACGCTCTTAAAGATACATTCTCAATGCCCCGGAGCAAGGCAGGATGGGCGACAATCGCAGTCAGCTCATAGGCATCTTCAGTTTCCCGAATTAAAATACGGTGGCGGCGCTCATCGCTACACTTCACGATCACTTCATTGCCATTAACCTCTATATCGTTTTCTTCTTTGCACATCTGCCGCCAATCAGTCACGTTCATCTTCTCCCTCTTTTGCGAGATTCTCTTCAAATTCTTCAACAGGCATATCCTGTGATTGGAAGTGGAGTTGCTCCATATTTTCCGCTTGTTCAACCACCTTCCTGATAAGCCTGGATATCCTGTTCATATCGTATTCTGGCGCCGCCAAGATAACATCGTCTTCAACTGTAAGGTCGTATGATCGATCATCGCGCGATAAAATAGCCCCGATTCGAACGAACCCTGTTTTTGCGCTTTTCTCCTCAATATCCCCAATATCACAAAGAACTACCCTGCCGATCGGGCTTATACATCGCGCAACGAGACGTTCTTCCTCAGATCGTAAAAACAAGGCAAATGGCTGGATGCGCCCGTTTGAAAGTTTAACAGTTCCCATCAACCTTCCTTTTTCAGGTTTTTGTTCCCATTGTATCTTCAAGCCGGGTAAATAGTCGTCCCCAAAACTTTGAAATCTTTCCAGGGATTTCTCCATTGCCTCGCGTTCAACGGCAAGCTGCTTTTTACCGCCTTGAATAGTATAGTCCTGAACAGGGAATGAGCTTTCAAGTCGTTCCTGGATCGGCTCGGGGATTCGGCGCTCACTAATTAATGACGCTCTTACGTTGATGGCGCGGCAATCGCCCTTGGGAATCTTCAGCCCTTCATGCATCAAACGCAAGAATATATTCATCCTCTCAAGTACGCGCTGGACCTGTATCACTTCCACAGTGTCTTCGAGATAAGGATAGTAAACCTGAAGAAAATCTTCGCCCGATGGTTGATCCTTCAAAGAAGAAAGACGCCGTTCCGTTTGCGATAAGACACGATCGATGCGTCCTGTCCTTTGCTCCATGGAAGAGGGCGTCCATGCGATGCCGTAATGGTAAACCGAGGAACAAAACGTGTGCAGATCCTCTCCCTCCTGCAGGAGATTTGTCGTAAATAAGACAAGCGGATATCCCGGCATGCGAAACTGCTGAACCAAAGTCCTGTTCACCTCTCCAGTCATGCCGCCAACAGGCTGCTGCTGACGAAGCAGGGAACCAAAGTAGCGCGCAGTCTCCACTAAAGGCTTTTTATTGGCATCTGGAAGATTGACATCCAGGATCAGATTATAGTTCTGCGCAATCTCCGAAAGCTCGTCAAACGCCCCCCAGGTTCTGCTGCTCTTCTCCGTACGGCGTTGATTATCGAGCAAATCAAGATACTCATTTATTCTCTTCAGATCAAGGCTTTCATTCTCTTCGCTTGATGATTCAAGGGTGTGGAGATCAATGCTTCCAAGCCGATTAATGGTCAGGATATACAAATCGATCAAGGAATGACCCAAACGGGCTGCAGTTGCAAGCAACTGGGCGCGAATCTGTCGTTCGCGGAATTTTTCCAGTTCAGCGCCATTTTGAGGCTCTGGCCACAACATGGCTCGCAATTCCGCCCTCTCCGGCTGACGTATCTCCGTGAAGAAAGTTGGCTTTTCAAGCCACTCGCTCACATCGGGAGCCTCATCTGCATGAGGCTTTCGAATAGAACCTTGATAGATCTCGTTCCAAATGATTCCTGCCTGTTCTTTTATTTCTTTACCTCGTTCCTTGAGCAATTCAAGCGCAGCTGCCTGGGCAGCGTCCATAAGATCCGCTCGAGCGTACTTTTCGGTACGGCTAAGATACTTAACAGAATTTCTTTGCAATTCTTTCCGCAATTTTGCCAAACCAATACCCAAAATCTCATCCAATTTTTTCAAAACGCCTCCCGCACGAGCGTTCAAAAGGGTCATGACATGATTTTCTTCAAAAAATGTGCTATATACCGCTCCTCTCTGTATGAAACGGCGCTGGATATTTGCCCCGCTGACAACGCCTCGGGGACCATCTCCGCGAAAAAACCAGGCAAAGAACGTGTCCGCGCCTACCCGGTTAACCCTTTGTTTTTTTTCTTCTCGAGTATCTAACTTTTGTTTTGTTTTTTTGTAGCAACCGACAATTTTCCTGAATTTTTTTTGCGCGCCATGTGGCAAACGTTCTTTAAGGTGTTGTATCAACCAGTCATCATAATATTCGTCCAGTTTCTTTTTTAGATCCCAAACAGACGCTATTCGCCTGACAAATACCAGGCTCTTTCTCCCTGTTTTCCAGGAATCACGAAGGGATTCAACCATAGCATCCATTTTGGGATGAGGCATCTCTTGATTGAACTTCTCTCTATAGCTCCGGGAAAGCCGGTTGATATCGTGGACATCGATTCCCTCCCGTTCGTCCATATCATCTGTTTGTTCTGAATCGTCAAAGTTACCTTCCTCATCCGAACGCTTGAGCTTTGTTGTCTCAAGGAAACTCTCGAACGATGCCAGCATTCCGGTTTGAAAGGACATATTGAATTTCTCTGAGTTAAGAAGTTCAGCAACCTTTTTTTGTACAAGGGCGACAATCAATCGCTGCCGGTCATCTTCTATTATGATTGGATTGTCATGCTGAGACACGCCCCCATGCCTCCATTCTCTACGATATTGATTTTTTGTCAGATCGCATCCTGCAACATGAGCGTTCGTGACGCGTCGAATAAGGAACTTCGCAGCCGCTTCCTTTTTCTCCTCATCTGTATGATCGTCATCTCTAAGTTCATCATACTTCCCTCCTAAACCAAAGACATCCAGTTGGTTCCATAAGTGACGATAGGTCTCCTCTATTGGAGTTGCGGAAAGAAGCAAAACCCGCTTTGATCTGAATCCATTAGAGGGAAACAAGAGTTTTTCTCCATTCTCCAATGGACGCCCCAGCGCAAGAGATAAAATCCTGTTCCGCGCCGATGAAGATTTCCACCCATGTTTCAGGTTATGCGCTTCATCGACAATAACCAGGTCAAACTTCGGTATGGCGCAACAGATTGCCTGTGCAAAGTTATCCTTGAAGGCATCCTTACTTCGGAGACTGAAGGCGTCCCTGGGCAACCAGGGAAGTTCTTTAAGAAGATCATCACGTAAGCGAAACCAGCTATCCGGGTCGGAGCCCATCGGCAAACTGAAACTGGTAATCCGCAGAAAAAAGTCGCGCCGGGGATCCATGATAACTTCATGGACGAAATCAAGAAGGTTTGAGCAAAATACAGGTTTTCGCACAAGCCCCCGTTCTATCGAACCGAACCGAAGATCCGGAAACAGCATGTTGTTCGCTGCAAAGTTGTTCATTTCCTTTATCCATTTTCGCTGGATGTTCTCCCTGGGAGCAATCACAAGAGCCCTGAAATCCGGCTTGTAATGGCGGAATAACGCCAGAGCGCCAATCGCCACATAGGTTTTTCCCATGCCCACTTCGTCTGCCAGATAGGCGATGCCATGTTTTTCCAGGATATTATGAATGGCGACCGCTCCCTTAAGCTGCTCGTTTGCTCTTGTTCCCTGGCCAATTCGCGCCCCGAAATCCAGCAAACGCTTTGCTGTGTCAATATCTATCACGATGTTTCCTCCATGTTCACAGGTGTGGCGCGACGCAGAAACCAGTGTTCAAACCATTCAAGAAACTCTGGCATTTGATCAGGATTCCGCTCGATAATTCGGGTCTTAATTTGCCCCAAAGCATCCAATTGCCCAATCAATTTCTTGTAGTCATCAATATTCTTGTCAAAGTAATCCTTATAATCCTTTCTCATCTCAGTAATCAGCTGGCGGGCGCAGAGCATGGTTACATAGTGATCAATGGGATCCCCTTCCCCCTTTATATTGTCCTTTATTATCCTATTAAAAAGAGCGCCAAGCGAGTCGTATTTCTGTCCGAACAGGCGATATGTGGCTTCTCGATCTTTGCCCTCGCGAAGAGATTTTCTGACGCTTCGTTCCAGGCAACCAAATGCGAGGAAGATACCAGCAAAACGGTCAAAAAGCGTGTCCTTTTCAATTAAAAGTTTATAGTATGTAACAAGGGAGTCGTCTTCGCCAGAAAATGCTGCTTCTGGCGCGCGAGCCTCGAGAAACGCCGCACGCTGTTCGGAAGTCAGAAGTGACCAGTATTTCAGGATTTCTGCCGGCGACAGATCATACAACAGGGATGGTCGATGAGACATGCCTTCTTCCTGTACAAGCAGAAGTTTTGGCTCCTTGCCATCTCCAATAACATTTAGGATGGAAGTTGAGTGGAGGATTCGCTGCAACTCCTTGCATGCGTCTGAAGAAAGAGATGTCCATGTTCTGGAAGGGATCGAATCCAATTCAAAGCAGGAAGTCTCAAGATATTCGATCTTCAAATGAGGCGAGGATTCTTTATCATCCCAGAATGCCTTGGCTTTGGAGGTATTCCACCAGTAACGGATGGATAATCTGGTTCCACCGCCTGTTGCCGTTCCTTCATCTTCAGAATGGACCTCAAATGAAGCCGGTTTGCGATCGTCAATTTGAAGCCACCAATCCGGACGCCTTGGGGTGTCAACTTCTACGAGAAATCCTGTTTCCAGATTACCCCCTTTCTGGTGAGCTGGCTTGGTCAGATTCACTGAGCCAATGAAGAGTATTTCTCTCTTCGGACGCTGGCTAAAAAACCTGTAAACCTTTGCATGAACAAATCGCTGTTTTACTTCCTCGCCCTTTCCCATACGCAAAATGTCCTTGGGAAGATGCCCCCAAGCTACGTTGGGTTGTTCTTTTACCCATTCATAAAGTTTTTCCGGGCATTGCGCATCTCCGTTGTCTTTTCTGGGAAGCATGATCCGCACTTCCCCTTGATTGAATTCATAGAGCAGTTTATAAAGTGGGCTTGATTCCGGCTCAGAATCAAAAAATGGCGAGAGTATTTCGAATTTCATATCCTTAAGAGAGTTCCCTGCAACATCTTTAAGAAAATCGATAAATGAAGTGTTTCCATGGTAAAAATGAGTCTTAAAAAAACGGTTAGTTGTTCGATGATCACTCTGATCTGTTTTCTGCAAGAATTTTAGAATGGAACGAAGCGCTACATGACCTTCTTCATCCATCTCCTCCAAGCGGCGATACAATCCTTCGAGAAGGCTCAATATATCGTCACGAAGGCGCGTAGAATCGTGTTCGCAGATTTCCTCGGTATGGCATACCTCTACATTTTCCCACCATCCAGCCCGTGTCAGGTTCGCAGATAAGCAGGACACAAGAAGGGTTTGCGCGCGGGAACCATCCTCATTCGGTTTCTTATCCTCAACGAGAAGAAAAACATTCTTCGCATGGAAGATGCCTGTTCGATGATGAACCGGTATGCGTTTGATATCGAGCCTGGCGCTCCCGGTCTCTGGAGTTAAACCGTTCCTGTCGTAATATACGGCTATTCCACTGTTTATTGAACTAAGCGCATCCTCGAGTTGAACAAGTTTGATGGCAGGAGCATGACTCAGTGGAATATCGAGAAAAACAGGAAGCGCTTCCTGCTCAAAAAATCCAGGATCGAATTGATAGGTAAAGAACACAGCGGAAACAAGGCGCCTTCCATCCATGATATCTTGAAAGTGTTCAGATAAGACTTTTCGTGGGATTTCAGCCATCCTTTACTCCTGTAAATCCTTTGCGATAGACCTCAATGATTCTATGAAATAAGGATGACGCCAGTATTCCGGCAAATCGTCCTTCTCAGGCAAGGGACGCGGCTGCTCGTCGAGGAAACGAACATGCAGATTATCATTTTGTAAATCAATCCAGGGCGCTGCATTGGATCGAACTTTCATCACAAAGCGGTTTTGTTCAAGCAGGAGAAGGATAGCCTTTTCGTAAGATCCTTCATACAAGGCTTGTGATATTTGCAGCCAACGCTTGGCAGTTTCGTTATCATTTGTTGCGTTCCTAAGATCGCCTTCAAGTAATGCAGTCGCCTCAACATCGATTGTTTTAAGAGATTTTCCCCATTGTTTATACACGGCCTTTGCCACTTCAGCAATGGTCTGGCCTTCGCTTCCCAGGAGAAAGTCGAACAAGGCGGCAGCTGGAGCCATGAGCATTTCGCAAATGCGGATTCGTTCCAGTTTTTCAGATACTTCTTCTCCGCGTTCGCCTTTGTCGCGTACGAATTTTGCCAGATACCGAATATTATCAGATGACATTCGCCAATCAGAGTCATTGAGCGTTGACTTTATGGCTCCCGATAATATTTCCTGCAAACCTTTGTTGTTCTCTATGTGTACTCCCAGGAGAAGGTATTCCTCATAAAACAAGCGTTCTTTGACAAGGATGCGCCTTTGAAGAATTCTTGCAACAGCCTTCAGAATCTTCAGGTCTTTTCCTTTTACATCAAGGGAGACCTTAGAAGGCGCAAGCTTTTGCGCAATAAGGTCTCCATTGTTGAATCCTAACTCCTTGAAAATGGGAAGGTATGCTTTTTCAATAAATTTTCGGGCTTTAGGCGTTAGGCGGATAGGATCGCCCTCCAAGAGACCTGATGAACGGGAAGGCACGGTGTAAAGACCCCACAATCCATACATCTTCTGGTTGCTCAGTATTTGGCATTTTGGATCTTGGGAAAGGCAGATGCTGATGCCGTCATTTAGATTTTTTTTTGCGCGCTCGGTGCCGCGAAAATTCCAATCCCCATTGATCTTGCCACGGGCGTATGCTGCGAGTTGCTCCCATTTCAGGAAGACAGCCAAATCCCCATCGCCTCCTCCATCGGAAGCAAGGCGTTCAGCGAAGTAGTATCCCAGAAGAAGGGTGGTGAAGTCGCGAACTGATGTGGTGACAGTTGTCAGGTTTCCAATGAGGTATCTGCCCATTTTAGTCCAGATAGGTTGAATCCCGAGGGGATCGCGGGAGCCTTTAACAGCCGCCCTGGAATCAAGATCAGTGAGAAAGGGAGAATCCTTCATTTTTTACATTCCTTTTTTAACCATCTCCCACAGGAAGAGGAGCGTGCCGGAAAGGAAGAACTGCCCTTCCAGGTATCCATCGTAAAAAAGGCTCTGATACATCGCCTGGCGATTGCTGATCGGATAATGCAGTAAAAGGTATGGAAAAAGAATCACAAGAAGTATGGAAGAGGGTGGCAATACGCCTGATAACCAGCCGGTTAAAGGGATCACGGCTATAATCACCATCATGATCCGTATCATGATCTGGCTTATCCTGGATCCCAATACAATGGGTATGGTTTCCTTCCCCAGGGCAATATCCCCTTCGAGATCGCGCCCATCGAGGAGGATGGAGCGGAGAAAAACCAGGATCGCCACAAGGGCGAAACTGAACAAAAAGGCGGGGAGGTTTTTTACCGTACTGAACATGTAAGGAATAAAAACAACTACCAGCCCCCACGCAAGCGCCATGAAAATATCCTTGGACCCAGGAATATCCATCAAACGTCTGTTTCTGAATGAGGCAATGAGCCTCTGGGGCAGAATGGTCAGGCTGTAAAAAAATCCAAGAACAACCGATAATAAAACAAGCGTGAATACGCCTTTGCCCCTGTAAAAAGCGATCATAAGCGAAAATACAATGCATAATAAAGCCAGGATGGTAAAGGCGTCCTTGTAACGCGCAAAGCGTTTCTGGCTTCCATAAAGTAAATTCACATCCCGGGGAAGGCTCAGTCTTTTGTTGATCAGGTGCATGGAAAGAATAAAGAAAAAGGCGAGGAGGATATTCAGATAATAATCGGATAGTCCCATGAGATGAGCAGCCGAATAAGTAAGAAACGCGCCTCCCAGGGAAAGAAAAATGGAGCTGTAAACGAGAAACCGCAAAGCGCTCACAAGAAAGCGGAAGAGGAAGAACTGTTTTCGCAATTGAAAATCCGCCAACGTTTCCACCACGTTTCGAATCACCCAGTGCGGGGTGGAGGCGCCCGCCGTTACGCCGATGACATCCCTCGGATTGATCTCATCAAGGTTCAAGTCCTGCGCAGTTTCCACATGGTAGGTTCGTTTTCCCATAGATTTAGCTATCTCAACCAGTCTCCTGGTGTTGGCGCTTTTTTTCCCCCCCACAATAACCACCACATCCGATTTCCCTGCGATTTCCGCAAGTTCTTCCTGCCTTTGCGCCGTGGCGCGGCAGATAGTATCGAATATCAGGGCGTCCGGAAATTTCTCTCTGATAAGATTCGTGATCTCTTTGTAAAATTCCACATTCTGGGTGGTTTGAGCCACAACGCATATCTTCTCATTTTGAGGGACATGTTCGATATCTTTTTCGGATTCGATCACCATGCCCTTTCCGGATGAATATCCCACAAGTCCCGCCACCTCGGCGTGTCCGCGATCCCCCACAATCAGGCAGGCGTATCCCTTTTCCGCATGGCGCTCCACGATACGCTGGGTGGAGGTGACATGAGGACATGTGGCGTCGCAGATTTCCGAACATTTCTCCTGAATTTCTTTTCGCAGAGAAGGGATGATCCCGTGAGCCCTGATCAAGACGCGATCCTCTTTCCGGAGCTCATCCGGATCATTAATGATGGAAATATTCCTCGATTCCAGAAGATCGATAGCCTGCTGATTGTGGACCAGGGGTCCTATAGTCGCCAGACGCCCTTCTTCCTTTTGCGCCTGGGAAAGGGCGAGCGTGACGGCGCGCCTTACGCCATAACAAAAACCCGCTGTTCGAGCCAGTATAATCGTCATGAAATCATCTCACATTCAAAAGTCATCTGGTTCATGGTTCATCTGGAAACGGAAAGAACGATGGTTGTATTATGCGATAAAACCGCCCCCGGTATGGGGATTTGTGACACCACGATATCCCGGGGTACTGTGGAGTTCACGCTTTTGATTTCGGCAATGTCAAAACCCGATTTTTGCAGAATCCCCCGCGCCTCGGAAAGCGGTATTCGTAAAAGAGAGGGCATGATGAATTTATCCGGAAAAGGTCCGAGGCTGACAAGGAGTTTCACCGGATGATTTCGGGGGCATCCTGTATGGGGCGACGGGTCCTGGGAGATGACCGTGTCCTTTTTCACCCGATTGTCATATTTGCCCGCAACAGCGCCCAGTTGCAGCTCGGCGCCCCGGATTTTAATGCCTGCTCCCACTTCCGTCTCCCCTCTCACATCCGGAACCGTAACGAGGGGGGAACCTTTGCTTAAAACCACTCTTACAGGCGATCCTATCTTTGCGGGAACGCCACCCTGGGGATACTGGGAAACGATCCTCCCCTCTTCCAGAACTTTGCTGAATTCGTATTTATCGAAGCTCATGGTAAACTTTTTTTCGGATAATATGCGAAGGGCGTGAGCCGGAGCAAGCCCGACAACGTTCGGAACGGGCTGTTCCGGTACAACGACGAATCTTCTGATTACAAAATAGCTGATCGTGGAAAGGAGAATAAAGGCAATGCCCGCCATGAAAAGGATGCGAATCCCAAACCAGAGGATCGATCCGCATCCTCTCCTTTCCTCATCATTCAATATCGGCTTATGGGAACCTCTCAACCTGTCCATTTTTTCTTTTCAAAACTGCTCACGACAAAATATCCGCATAATAATCCCAGGAGGATCAATAATACCCCCACCAGGCGATTGGATACCAGGGCATCGGGATAAAGGGTGTCCCCGATCACAATTTTCCCGATGCCGAAGAGAAAACAAAAAACTGTAACAGTGGATAAAATACAATGGATAAAATTGGATAAAGTCAAGGGGGAACGCGCCTTGAAAGAGGGATTCTCTTTTCTTATTTCCAAATCGATATCCCGCCAACCCGGACCCCCAGGTTGAACCTTCTTGTAGAAACTCTTCAGATGCTCGTGATCATCGGGTTTGGTCAGAAGCGTTACCAGTAGAGCAAGTCCCACGGAAAGCGGCGCCAAAACAAGAACATTGTAGGGCCACATATTGGCGGGAGAGAGCGCCGGATTATCGAATTTATCCGCGAGAACCCACATGACCGCTGTGAAGAAAACCACGGACGTCATGCACGTAACTTCTGTCCATGCGTTGATGCGGTGCCAGTACCAGCGCAAAAGATAAATCAACCCGATGCCGCTGGTCATGGCGGAAAGGAGGAACCAGGCTTCCTTGATGGAATTCAGCCAGAGGGAAATCGCTATTCCCAGAACAGCGTTCAACATGGTAAAGAAAATGCCCATTTTGACAAAATGTTTTTCCTGCAGCTTGAAATCCGCTTTTCTTTTCCTTCGTTTCGCCTCGATGTATGGGGCGATAAAGGGACGGTAAAAATCGTTCATCAGATACGATGCCCCGAGATTGACCGAGGTGGAGATGGTGGACATATAAGCGGCTAAAAAGGAAGCCACGATAAGCCCGAGCATGCCTGCGGGAAGAACCAGTATCATGGTTTTCACATATCCCTGTTCGGCGATATGAGTGGGAGGATATGCGCCATTCTGATACGCCACATAGGGAAAAAGAACCGCAGCGGCGAAACCCACCATGATCCAGGGCCACATCCTCAGGGCAAAATGGGAGACCCCATACCAGAGATACCCAAGCGCCGCGTGGCGTTCATCTTTTGCGCTGAGCATTCTCTGGGCGAAAGAGCCGCCTCCATCCGTGAATCCGACCGCCCACCATATCACAAGGGCGTAAATGAAGAACTCGAAGATGGACATCATCCCGAGTTTCCCTCCAGAGAAGGTGGGGAAGAAACTCGTCATGGCGCGCGCCCTGTCCAATCCGTAAATACCCACCATCCGGGTGAGCGTTTCCTTCATGCCACCCGTATAATGGATCGCCAGGAAACCCATGACAATGCATCCGATCATGGCGATCCAGAATTGAATGAAATCCGTTACCACAACTCCCCATAGTCCCCCGATCGCCACGTAAAGGCACGTTATGATAAACAGGATAAACAGAATCTTGTACTGATTTACGCTGGAGGTGATGTTATAAATCTGGGAGAGGAACTGTAAAGAAGTAAAATCCCGGAGCGGCGCGGTGGAGTTTTTTCCTTTGACGCTATCGGCGGCAAGGATTTTTTCACCAATCTCGAAGGTGATTGGATTGATCGATTTTTTCCCTGTGATGTTCTCATGATCCACGGATGTTCCATCCGCCAGGATAACGGGCCAGGTGAGGTCTTCCGGCGCGACTTTTTCTCCGGATGTTTCTTCTTTCAATTCCTTCTGTTTCCTGTACAGAAAAGGAGGAATATCATCACTGGAAAAACCATCGAGGGAGTCAATGGTAATGCGCTCGTTAATTCCAAGAAGTTGAAGGGCTTTTTCCTCTCTATCCCTGTAAACGCCAGCATTGATTTCCGTCCAGAGAACCGGATCTCTCAGGATATGGTATTTATAGGCTATTTCCATGGGTTTGATCTCTCCCCTTTTCACAGCGGACTTGATATTTTTATCAATGCCTTTGGAAAGAGGAGTGGAGAGAAAAAGAGTCATCATCAAACCATCCACGATCATGATGCGGGGAATCACGGGCCAAACCAGGCGAATCACCGTTGTCATGGCGAGGTTCACCCAGCCCATGATGACCACCCCGTGAACAAGCGACATCCACAGGGCTTTGAATCCCCGGAGAAAGGAAGCGGATTTCCCGGAATACCTTTGTGAAATAAACTCCATATCCGTGAGGGGATTGGCGCGTTTCCACAAACAGGCGAAATAGAAAACGCCCACCATGACGATGGGGATGCCGCACCACCAGTACCAGTTTTGCGCGATTCCGGAGGTGACGACCATCCCCGCGAGGGCGAGCGGCGTATCGGAGGCGAACGTGGTGGCGACCATGGAGGTTCCGAGAAGCCACCAAGAGAGTCCTTCGCCGCTTTTGAAATAATCCCTGGTTGACCTCCGCGCCCTGCGGGAAAGGAGAACGCTGATCATGATCGAGATCAGGATGAAGCTGATCACGATCAACCAATCGACCAATTTCAAATGACAAACGAGTTGAAAGTCATTCGCATTCATATAAAAATTACTCCCCCCATCTTTTAATCTGATTTTTCTTCTACGAGAATATCGTTTCCGTCAATGAAAAAACAGCGCATATTTCTTTGCCGGGCGCATATTGATTCCATTATCCGGAATGCGGAATTTGTAATAAGATGAGATTTTATTTCAGGTGAGATTTCAAATCTCTATAGTAATTTTCGTGAGGACCAATCATAATTAGTTCTAATGTTTCCATGTTCAAACGATAAGCAAGTAAATACTGGGTAGTATGAATCTTGAATTTATGAACACGGACTCCTTTTAAATCCCCCTTTTTCTCCTTTCCTGTGAAAGGATTTTCCAGAATCATCTTTATTTGTTTATCGAGAATATTTTTCTCTTTTTTATTGAACCTTTTTACTTTTTTTTCAAAAGAGGATGATTGAATGATTTTCATAAATGTCATCCTAAAATATACTCGGAAGATTCACCCTGATCCAGTTCCTGCATTCCCATAAGAATTTCCTTGATCAATTTGTATGTAAGATCTGGATTTTCTTCAACGCACTTTCCGATTCTTGCCCAGTGTTCAATCTGATCGGTTAAAGATCGGTTATCAACTACGCTGAATAATTTCGCTTCTCTTATCAATTTTTCGGACATTTGGATTGTTGGAGTCATACCGCATCCTCCATAAGTTTTATAATTAAACATATCATGATATTAAATCATTTCTATTTAAGAAAACATAGAATGTTTTACACACTGCGTCAATATAAGATTTTCAGGTTTAAAAACTTAATTGGCATGAAACGCAAAAACAGAAAGAATAGATATTTTTATCCTCATAAGATCGCTATTCGAGTATGACCCACACTTTGCCTTGCCCT
>JAFGFK010000054.1 GCA_016931135.1 Candidatus Sumerlaeota bacterium
AAATGAGAAACACAAATATCAAACATTTTTACCAGATCCCGCGTTTGGAAGAAATATTATTTGGCAAAAACGTTGAATTATTGTCTTCCGTTGATGAATTATTCGAACTTGATCTTGCTTATTTGGAATTTATAACGCTTAACGAAGAAGAACTTTTAGAAAGAGCCGCTTATTTCAGGTCAATAAATCAGAAACTCACCAGGCATTTTCTGATGTGTAATTCTAATCAGAAATCCCATATGATAGATCGCTCAAATTCGACGAAAATCTATTTTGAGAATGGTTTGTTTTCAACAGGATATGCAACCCATGGTTTGTTTCCGTATCGTGGTAAGTTTCATCCTCAGTTGATCAAATCTTTGATAAATATTATTGGGATTAGAAAGAACGAAAACATTTTAGATCCAATGTGCGGAAGCGGTACGACAAATATCGAATCTTCTTTAATGGGAATCAATTCTTATGCTATAGATTTAAATCCGTTTTGTCAATTCATGACCAAAGTTAAATACAATAGTTTATTTATCGATGAAAAGACGCTTAAGGGAATTTCAGATAATGCAAATGATATTTTTAACTTTTTTATCGAAGGAAATCCTTTTGATAAACTAAAGAAAATTCGTGAAGAAAAAAAATTAAGGATATATGAATTATCCTTGTTAGCTTTTCTGGATTCTCTTGGGTATTCCAAACGCGTATCATCATCAACCCATCAACAGCTATTTGTCAAGGTTTTGAAAAGATATGAGGATACTGTCGATAATTTTCTCAAATATAGTAAGGAACATATTGAATATTTGGGAAAGGTTAATATTCTAAGCGAAGCGACTGCAACGCAAATTCCTCTGGATGATAATTCAATAGATGGTATAATTACCTCCCCTCCTTACTCCTTTGCGATTGATTATGTCAAAAACGATGAAGATCAACTAAGATATTTGGGATACAATGTAGATGACATCAGGAAAAATATGATTGGGCTAAAAGGAAAGAATAAAGATCAAAGACTGACTAATTATTTTAACGATATGGATATTGTTTGTTCAAAGGCGGCGCGAGTCTTGAAGCCGGGTAAATATTTTGTTATGATTATAGGATCGAATACCAATCAAACCGGAGGAATACGCTTGGAGCAGTCAATAATTGATTCTTGTCGCAATCACGGTTTATCTTTAGTCAAGTCAATATTAAAGCCGATTAAAGGTATGCGAAATACTATGAAGGATGAATATATATTATTTTTCCAGAAAGGTTCGAGTTAAAGTTGAAAACCACTGAAGAAAAATATCTTAATGTTATAAAGAATAATACCTTTTACTACTTTGATGACAAATTCGAGGAAGAATATGAAAAGCATATTTTCAGCGTAAAGGAAGCAATATTATATCTCAAAAATGAAGTAACCTCGAAAGGATGCAGAAAAGAGGTTTTTGAAGAATTTTTATCCAAAAAGAAGGATTTGGGATTAAAGGCTATATTGGCAATATCCGGTTTATCCAATGAGAGATTGAAAAGACTTATAACAATAATAAGAATCGTTAACCATGAAGAATTAAATCAACTCACATATAAAAATAAGTGGCGTGAAGAAGAAAACGAGAAAGATGTTACTGAATGGGGAACGCAAAAGATTGAAAAACTGACGAATGAAAACTTATTTTTCAGGAAAGGGCTGATCAACCTTTTTTTCGAAGGATCCACATTAGACTTCTTTAAAAGAATATTACCCCCTTTTGAATTACGCAAATTCAGTCTTGAGAAATTGAATTTCGATATAAACGCCTTAATTGACACGATCGCTCGATATAAGGAAAAAGGCTCAAGAGCGGCAAAGGGAATGAATAATCCCGAATCTCTCATAGAAAGCATTTTGGAAAATCTCTCCGTTTCCTTTGAAAGAGGGGACTTGAGCGAACTTATTCATAACGCTCCCATCACGAAGAGGACAATGGATTTTATCATTCCAAACAAGAAAAATCCTCATATTATTATTGAAAGTTCTTTTCTGGTAACAACATCATCAGGGCAGGGAGACAAGTCAAAAACGGAAATCTCAATAGACGCTTTAATAAGGACGCATTATCCGGAGGCGCATTTCTGGGGATTCGTCGATGGGATTGGCTGGTATGTTCGTAAAAATGATCTAAAAAGAATGGTTGGCGCGTATGAGGATGTTTTTACTTTCCATAAGGAAGAACTTTTGCGTTTTGAACGTCAATTGATCGAGGTTCTCAAAATATGATAGATAAATATATCGATCAGTCTATACATGGCGATTGCATCGAGTTCATGAAAAACCTGCCGGATAACTGCATTGACATAACATTTGCCGATCCCCCCTTCAATCTGGGTAAAAAATATAATGGTTACAAGGATAATCAGAAAATCCTCGATTATCTTGATTGGTGCGAAAAGTGGATATCTGAAATGGTCAGAATTACCAAACCATCAGGATCGATATTTATTCATAATATTCCCAAATGGCTTACGTTTTACGCAAGGATTTTGAATGAATTGGCTCATTTCAAACATTGGATAGCCTGGGACGCTCCAACAAGTCCTATGGGGAAAAGCCTGCAACCCTCTCATTACGGCATTTTGTATTACGCCAAAAATATCAAGGAAAACAAATTCTATGAAATTCGCTATCCCCATAAGAGATGCAGAAAATGCGGGTATCTTCTTAAAGATTATGGAGGAAAGAAGGATAATTTACACCCTTTTGGCCCATTGGTTTCCGACGTCTGGAAGGATATTCATAGAATTAAACACGATAAATATAGAGATGAGCATCCATGTCAATTACCAATTCATTTATTAGAGCGCATTATTCTCATGAGTACGGATGAAAATGACGTCGTATTAGATCCATTCATTGGCACGGGAACAAGCGCTATTGCCGCCAAAAGATTGGGTAGACATTTTATTGGAATTGATATTGATGAAAAATACGTTAAGATAACTCAGGCTAAATTGGATAAAGAAGATTCTGATTCCAAGATAAACAAATCATGGGTAAGTTTTTATTTGGAAGAACCGGCAACAATCAGAGATATTGACTGGAATGATTTGGTTGATTCCTTTTCATTACCTGAAAAAACAAGATATATTGATTTTGAAAAGATTACATTATGCCCTCATTTTAATCATAAAAGATCTTCATCCAAGCAGTTGGAAATTCCAATGATTATCTGAGATGGTTTATGAAAATTATCGCTGTAACTCTACTATATGAAAGATAAAATCCCAGTCCTTTCCCAACGCAAAAACCTTCTTTTATTCCTGGCATTGATCATATCGCCGGTTGTGATTTCCATCATCCTTGCCAATCTCTTTCTGAAAAATCCCTCTCCTGAAAACACCCAACTTCTCATCGAGGCTGCTAAAAAAACCAACAACAAGCAAAAGGTCGCAGAACTCTATTCCCAAATCGTTCAGAAAAATCCCCTGCATATCGACTTCCATTATGAATATATCCAATCCTGGTTCGACTCCCGTAAATTCGATGAGAATCTTGATGATTTCACAAAAGAAAAAATTTATGAAGAGTATTTCGAAAGATCGCAGGATTCTGACTCCCAGATACGAGACATCGGATATTATGGCTTGGGGCTCATTGCCAGTATCAACAAGAAATATGATGACGCCCTTTCCTTTTTCGAGGGGATACAGAACAGCCGCCTTAAATATCTCAATAATTCCATTGGTTATGTCTATTATGTCCAGAAGGAATACATACCCGCAGAGGAATATTTCCGGATTGAAATCAAAAACAGGGGAAATCTCTCAGGAGCGGTTTCCAATTTAAGCCGTTTGCTCTATGAGATGAAACGCTATGAGGAACTTGATGCCTTATCGCAGAATCCCGATCTCTCCCAATACGTTTCCCAGGGAACCAAAAGACTGATCACCTTTCACCAGGGGAAATGGGGTGAATATATCCAATACATCTTCCGGTATGACTTCAAATATTTAAACCTTGCCGGATTTCTCGGCGCCCTGCTCGCCACCTTTGTGTGGTATTTCTTCCTTCGCAACCTGGATGTCTTTGAACCGGAAAAACATCATTACCTTTTCCTTACCTTTTTACTCGGAGCTGTCATATCCCCCTTCTGCCTGATTTTTTACGATGCCGCTCATTACTGGTTCCAGTTCGACGCAACGGGTCATTGGTTTAACGATCTTATGTATTGCGTCTTTGGAATCGGACTTTTCGAAGAACTGGTAAAAGTGACGCCATTACTCCTGATCCTTTTTTTCACGCGTGAGATCAATGAATCCATTGATTTTATCATTTACGCCTCCCTGGGCGCCCTCG
This sequence comes from Candidatus Sumerlaeota bacterium, assembly GCA_016931135.1. GTDB lineage: Bacteria > Sumerlaeota > Sumerlaeia > MWCT01 > MWCT01 > JAFGFK01. The sequence goes on from JAFGFK010000054.1 coordinate 4,319, forward strand.
GATTCGCCTTCATGGAAAATATCCTGTATTTCTCCGAATCGCATTTGTATGTAATGGAAGGACGCTCCCTGATAAGCGCGTTATTTCACATGGTAACCGTTTCCCTGGTAGGGTACGGAATTTTTCTGGGCAAATCGAAAAAGTTCGGCAAACCAGTTTCCAATTTCTTCTTCTTCTTCCTTCTGGCGTGCCTCCTTCACGGCGTTTTCGATTACTGGATTATATGTAAAACCCTTCCCCGTTATCTTATTCAATTAAGTTTCTTGACAGCTATTTTTTCCGTGATTCTTTACAACAGAATGATCGTCAATTCCTTGAATCAATCCCAGTATTTCGATCAGAACGCCCTTCACAAACTCCGGGAGATGCGCATGTATCTCGGCGTTGCCCTGATCTCCATTGTCATCTTTCAATACTGGGTTCTTGCCGTCAAGTTCGGACATGAACTCGCCACCCTAACTTTTTTGAAGCGTTCCATGTTTACGCTCTTTATCATTTATATTTTTGGTTTTCACTTGAGCCGCCTGGAACTGAAAAAAAACGCATGGCTGGATTGGGGGGATAGGGGATACGATAAAACCATTGAAATTGTTCGCGAGCCGACAACCCATTTTCAAATCGAGAAATTGTCGGAAGAACATTCAGTCTCCCTATTTTCACCCTATAAATTCATCATACTTCAAATGGCTCCGTTGCTTTTATTGTGTGGGACGCTTCTCTTGTTGATTGAGGCGTTTTCTACTGATGAAAAGACAGAATCCAATTTTATTAAAATTATGCTGTTTTTTTTATTTCTGATGATTACTATTGTCGTTTCCATTGCCATTCCAGTGATTTATATGAAGAAAATCATAAAAATTGTAAGCCGGAGGCATTCCCGCCTTTTCGATCCTGATCAGCCCGATACCTTCCTTATACGCATGTTGGATATGGATAAAGAGTTGAAGAGGCAAAAGGGAGAAGTAGGCATATTGAAGATCGATCAGGAGAAAAAAGCCTGTTTCTTCGAGGGTGAAATCCATCGGTTTTATCTCCCTGTTGATGCCATCCAATCGGCTACCATTTACGAATATTTCGCCAGGAGAAAGGGTTTTGCCTGGAGGCTTAACGCTGTTTTGAGTATCAATACATTTAAAGGCGTCGCATCTTTGGGCTTTGGTGTCATCAATTTGATGAATGTGATTCATGGGAATAAACCTCTCTTGGATTTTATCAAACTGCTGAAAGAAACCGCATCGCCCGAATCAGAAAAAGAAGAAAAAAGAAAGATCGAAAATGCGCTTCGCTTTGATAATATCGAGGTGAAAAGCATTCCTCCCGAATCAGCAGGGAAAATACTTACAAAGAAAACCATATATAATTTGATTCTCTTCGCAATTCTCGATGCCGTGTTCTATATTTTCTACGTAATCCTGATTGTAACAGGTTTTGCCTTCCTTTGTTTGAGTTATTTGAAATATCCCGAATTCCCTGTTCCATCTTTTATTGGTTATCCTGCAGGATTCCTGATGTTCGGGTGCGGAGTGTTTTTGTTTATTAAAATCAATTTCATTAGGAAAAAAGATAAAAGCCTGGAAATGCGTTATCTGATGAAACGTTGCATTCGAATTATGAAGGAACGACATCTCGAAGATCTATTCGTCTCTCCCGATGATCCGGAAAAGATTCTTGTGGAAATCGTTCCCAGGTATAATTGGGGCAAAATGATGCTTGAAAACGCCTCGGATGTTGGATTTTTGAAACTCGACATAGAGAAAAAGGAAATCCTTTATGAGGGTGACAACATTCGTTTTCGCATACCATCGGAGACCATTCTCTCATGTAATATGGAAAAGGCGATAAGGTTGTCTTCTTGTTTTCATTTAATAGTAATCAAGGTAAAGATATATGGAGGAAGGCGTGAATTCTGTTTACGCCGCCGCCTTTCCGCAATCTTCAGATCAACCAGAGATAAAGAACAAAAGCAATTGTTCGAGCAAATCACTGCTATGATGATCGATTAAAAGATTGTTATAATTCATAGATATTTCAAATATATATAATTTAGTCTCATTGCTTTAAAAAATAATGTGATGTGAAAATCTATTGACTTTCTCCAGTGTCTTTATGTTTGAATACAAATCGTTCGGATAAAATAGAATCAAACAGGTTGCTCCTATCATTGAAGAAAAATCCGAAGAAATAGTGGTTATTACTGATTATACATTTTATTTTTAAGGGAGAATACAATGCGCATTTCTTATGATAATGAAACCGACACCCTTTATATCAGGCTGGTTGAAGGACGACATCAATGCCGAACGCTACGATTGACAGATGAGATCGCCTTATTTCGGAGATTATTTTCTCCAGTTCCGCCTCTAATATCTGAATCTTCCAATCCGCAACCTCCAACATCCAACCCACAACGCCCATCTAACATCCAAAATCATTTAGCGCCTGCTCCAACTCTTTGTTCTTTTTCTCCCATAGCGCCATATCCTGTTCCATCTGTTTTTGTGAGGCTTTTCTTTCATTCACCAGTTCCGAACATTTTCCGGGGTCGGAATACACATCGGGCTTTGTAAGCAATATCTCAATTTCCTCGATCCGGGATTCGGATTTATGAATGGCGCCTTCCAGAAATTTTATTTCCTTTTGCAGGGGAGTCTTTTTTCTTGATAACTCGTTCCGGCGCCGGGCTTCAAGCCTTTTTTCCTCTTTGGTTTTTTTCGCCTGCCGGGATTTATTCCCGGTCTCCTCTATTACTGGAGAGGATAGAGAACCGGAAAACATGATCTTTCCATCGGATACAAGAAACGGCGCGCTGTCTATGACGCCATCCGCAATCCCACGCTCCTTGGCGCGCATGTAGTCCGTGAAATTTCCCGGGTAATGCCGGATGGTTCCATTATGAATCTCCAGAACCTTGTTGGCGAGGCGATCCATGAATACCCGGTCATGAGATACAAAGACAAGCGTTCCGGCGTATTGCTGCAACGCCTTTTCCAGCGTGGCGCGCGACGCCACGTCCAGATGGTTTGTCGGTTCATCCATGAGGAGCAGGTTCGCTTTGCAATACAGCATGCGCGCCAGCCTGAGCCGCGTTTTCTCCCCTCCGGAAAGAACGCTGACCTTTTTGTTGACATCGTCGCCGGAAAATAAAAACGCCCCCAGCAGATCTCGCACATTGGCGCTGACATCCAGGGGCGCGCGATCGTACATAGAATCCAGAACCGTTTTATCGGGATTCAAATCGTCATGCTGGTATTGACTGAAGAAAGCCGGGCTTATCTGGGTTCCCATCCGGCGTTTCCCGTGCGTGGGGCGCTCCACTCCGGAGAGAAGCCTCATGAGCGTGGATTTCCCCACTCCGTTGAGCCCAACCAGCGCCACCCTCTCATCCCGGTATATAGTCAGATCGAACCGTTTGAGGACCTTTTTATCGCCGTATGATTTTTCGCAATGTTCGAGTTCCACAACCTCGCGGTTTCCCCGATCCGGTTGCGGAAAGGAAAAGCGGATGGCTTTGTGCGATGGAGGCAGGGGAAGTTCCTCCATTTTTTCCAGCTGCTTGATCCGGCTTTGAACCTGCCCCGCGCGGTATTTGTCCGCTCGGTTCTTGTCTATGAATCGCCGCATCTGATTTATCATCTGCTGCTGATTCTCCCATGCCCTTCGCATCTGTTCATAGCGGTCTTCCCGTTGAATGAGGTAGCTGGAATAATTTCCCTTGTAAACGGATAATGCTCCCCGGTGGATTTCGAAAATCCTTCCTACCAGGTTATCCATGAAGGCGCGTTCGTGAGATACCATCAAAACGGAAGAGGGGGAATTTCTGATCCAATCCTCCAGCCACAGGATAGATTCCAGATCAAGGTGATTTGTTGGTTCATCCAGTAAGAGGACATTGGGATTTCGAAGGAGAAGTTTGGCGAGCAGGATGCGCATCTGCCATCCTCCGGAAAATTCCCGGCATGGTTTCCGGAGATCAGCCGTGGAAAAACCAAGTCCCGCCGTTATGCGCCCCACGTCGGATTCAATGCTGTAACCGCCCCTTCTTATCATCTCGTGCTGGAGGAAATCGTACCTGTGCGAGATGCGTTCGAATTCCTTCGAATCGGGAGAAACTTCCGCCATCTGGCGTTCCAGCTCGCGCAATTCCGTTTCCGCGGAAATAAGATCGTCGAATACGTTGAGAAGCTCCTCTTTCAGGGTGTGGCTGGTATCCACGACATCTTCTTGAGGAAGATAACCGATTGTGATGTTCTTGGGTTTGGAAACCTCTCCGTAATCTACGGATATGATGCCGTTCATGATCTTCAATATCGTGGATTTTCCGGAACCGTTTTCCCCAACCAAAGCGGCTTTCTCCCCCTCCCCCAGGCGAAAGGAAACCTTCTCCAATATGGTCTTGCCCCCCAGAATGCACGTAACTTCATTCAACGAAACAGACATATCTTTCCTTTTGACAAAATGTGTTTTTATACTTTATATATAATAAGATCAAAAAGATTTAGGAAAGGGGAAAAGAAATATGCAATTGAAAATTTCACTCAGAGATTTTCTTCCTTTGATTGTATTTTTCACGCTTGCCATCTCCTGCTTTGCAGCCATGGAATATGAATTGCGTTCAGGCTTTGGATTGAACTGGTATTTTGTCGAAGAAGACGATACGCAACGCACCAAAGAATTTGGTTATTTCCATGATTACAATGCCGACGGCATCCAGGATTATCTTTTCTATCAAACCAATAATACGAACAAGGATCGCATTTTCTGCATCGATACTTCCAATTCCGCTACAGCGAAACAATATCCCGATAACCGCACCGCCTGGAAAGAGGTGTCCTGGG